>SLDF01000120.1 GCA_007125435.1 Saprospiraceae bacterium | reverse complement strand
GCTATAATGAGTAAGCTAGTAAATGATAATAAAACTGAGCCGCCCTCGGCTCAGCGTCGACTGCTCCCCCAATTGAAACCTATACCAAGAACCCTCTTCAAATCTTACAATAAAAGTACTGACCCATAATCCATTTTCACCTAGAAAATTCCCAATAGAATATCAATAACCAAACACCCAAGCCCTGAAAGGGCGCAACAACAAAACGATGGGCACCGCCCATCGAAAAAAGACCCCCAGAAAACATACCCTGAAAGGGTATTACAAAAAACACCATGACGAGTACAAAGCCACAAACCATTATTCATAATATGATTCAGCTATTTTACTTGTAGGCGCGATTTTTACTTTTATTCTGCCTTGTGATCAGGATTCACAGGGTGCCAAGTAATAGGCCATTAGCCAGCCAAATTAGCAATCAGTCAGCACTTAATCATTGTCAACAAAAAACCATGTGCCTCTATAAATACAACTCGAACGCTAAAAATGCAACCATCCCTATAACCAAAGATCATCACCAGGACTCTAAAGCTATCAACCACCTTCAAGCTTAAACAGCGGAGAGCACGAAGTGCTCATAGCGTAAACAGCAAACGAAGGCGATAGCCGACCGTTTGCCTAAACAGCGAAGTGGACAAAGTCCACGCAGCGTAAACGTTTGAGAAAGCGAAGCGCATCTCAAACATTAAACAGCGAAGCGTAAACACCCCGCACCCCGAAACTAGGAATCAAGACAAAAGACAAAAGGAAAAAGAGCCAAGGAAAAAGAAGAGAAAAAAGAGTCAAATGTCGAAAAGTCTGAAAGTCCAAAGTCGAAGATCTGAGGAGCATAGGAGCATAGAAGCTCAGGGGCTTAGGTGTAGCCATTATGTATTTGCACAGGAAGGAAAGATAAACATATCAACACGCTCCAGTGTAAACTGAAGAAGATTGCGGATCGAGTCCGCAATGACGTTATGGGTGTTAGGGCTAGCCCTAAAGCGATACAGCATAAGAGTGTCATGCAAGCATCTATGGGTGCACAGCTCTCTCTCAACCGCGCTACACTACTTTAGTGCTATAAACTCCTTTCGAATCCCTTCTATCACGCTACTCGGAACTTTTAGAGTCTTGCTTATATCTTCCCACATTTTTGTGACCTCTTGGACCTCTTTAATAATTCCCTTTGGGTTTTTAATGGCAAATGCTTCTGCAATAGTCAGGACATCGTTCAGTATAATATTATTTCTTTTATGGTTGATAGACAGTGCCCGTGAAACGCTAGTGTAATGGAGATGTATATCTAATGGGTAGGTCAAATCATAAGCCGGTGCGAGGTTCCAGCCATTCTTTTCTTTATCGTATATAAAGCTATGGTTCTTTAAGTGATCGTCAGTATTGGCAAAGATAACGTTAAATACCATTCTTCGAAAGAGCTCTTGAATGTCTTTATAAGGCACTTTGAGACCTAATGCCAATTTGAATACATTTTCATAACTCGCATCATCGGGTTTTTTAAAATCCCACCCCGTTAAACCCGATGCTGTCAATACGTGCTGTTTTTCTCCATTTTGCCTATCGTATCGCAAGGTGGCAAAATGTGTATTGTCTATGAGTTTAGAAGGCATCATGTTGATACCGGCTTCTTGAGCCATTAAATAGTAAGCATATTCGATTTTTTCTTTGTTGTACCCTTTTTTATCCTCTTTATTAAGACAGAGCTTGACCAAATAGTGATGATAGTCATCGCTGTATACTATATCCCCAGGGATGATCTCACCGGTCTTTTTATGCGATGAAATTAATATTTTGGGTCGCGCCCCACCTGCTGAAGTTCCAATTTTAAAAATATTTAATAAAGCGATATCGCTCAGTGATTTTTCCGAGGTGTGGCTTTTTAAGTCTAAAACTTTGTTTAAAACATCCACGATTTTATCAAGATGGAGGGTAGATGTTTTCGGGATTTCAGTCACCGGTTGATATTCTAATGCGCCCATACCGCGATTGGCCACATAAGTCAATTGTTCTATAGGCGTAATTTTTTTACGGTCTTTGTTTTTAGATTCAAACCATGCTTTGAAAATGATATTGCCAAAGCTGTCCGGTAGGGAGTCGGCGATCATAGGTGGTAAACCCCTGAAGGTTTCCCCTTCAAATTTGTGGAATACCTGCACCTGTTTTACACGCTTGAAGATATAAGGGAATACATTTGTGTATAGGTTCGATTCCAAAAACGCCGGGTTATATTGAAAATAAGATACTTTTTTATCAATATCATACCCCAGTTTACCAACCTCCAAGCCAAATAATCGTACAGCAATTATAGTGTTTTTGGCCATATTAGTACAATGATTTTATATCCTTACTTGCCTCCAAATCTTTTAATGCTCTGTAAAAGGGATCCAGCCATTCAAAATGATTTGCAATTTTAAGTACGGTGTCTATGGTTGCATTTTTACCGTTTTCAAATTTTTGAATGGTAAATCTGGATAAGCCCAGAGCCGTGGCAAGGTCTTCTTGAGACATACCGTATCGCTGCCTCTCCTGCTTACAAAGGGCGCCAAGCTTTACTTTCACCTCCTTTATGGTAACTACATCAAGCATATATTTGTTTATTATAATAAACAAATATAGCTATTAGTAACTAAATATTTTATTTTAATACACCATTTTGGCAAGAATGGGAAGTATTTCTTTTTGTCTCTCAGCTTATAAGCCAGCGAGCAATGAGTGTATTTGTACAGGAAGGAACAAAGGGAATATCAACAGGCTCCAGTGTGCACCGGAGGAGATTGCGGATCGAGTCAGCAATGACTTTTGTGGTGTTAGGGCTTGCCCTAAAGCGATACAGCGTAGGAGTGGCCTGCAAGCATCTATGGCTCCCAACGGTCAAACGAGAATCAATCCCACAAGATGACCCAATCCCCCATAGCACCAAAGGTGCGAAATCAATAGCATAGCCCGACAGGGCTATGAAAAAATAGCAATATCTTCCAAGCACCAAAGGTGCGCCATCCTGCTAAATCCATACCCACTCCTTAATTTTTCTCACCAACTCAACTCAGCAAACCAGCAACCTGTACAAACTACAAGCTATAAGAAGCTACAAGCTACAAGCTACAAGCTACCGACGTAGCATTATTGAAAATGTGATCAGTTATTTTGCATGTATGCTTGAATTTTTCTTTTTTTTTGCCTTGCGATCAGGATTCACAGG
>SLDF01000224.1 GCA_007125435.1 Saprospiraceae bacterium | reverse complement strand
TTACTTTCCTATACAAAACTTACTAAAAATATTCTCCAATAAATCATCGGTTGTCACCTCACCGCTGATCTCCCCGAGGAAGTGTAGTGCTCTTCTGATGTCCATGGCGACCAGGTCACCTGACAGGCCTTGGTCCAGGTTGTCTTTGGCGCGTTGGAGAGCGTCTGAGGTCTCTGCCAGGGCTTTGTAGTGCCTCGAGTTTGTGATAATGACGGCATCTGTCTGGGCTTTGCCTTTGATGCCTAGTTGGTAAAGTTTTGTCTTGAGGTAGTCGATGTTCATTTGATTTATGGCTGATGTCGTGATGAGGTTGTCTTTATGAATGTAGTCGTTGTAAAATGACTCCGGTTTGAGGTAGGGGTCGAGATCCATTTTGTTAGCGATGACGATCAATTCTAGTCCTTCTCGTTGGAGTTTGTCTACATCTTCGTGAACGGTGGCTACATCTAGTGCCGTGACGTCAAATAAGTACAACAGCACGGCAGATTGTTCGATTTTTTCCATGGTTTTGGCTACGCCTATGGCTTCTATGGCATCAGTAGCGTCCCTTATACCCGCAGTATCTATCAGTCTAAATTCTACGCCGTCAATGACTAATCTTTCTTCTATAGTGTCTCTGGTGGTGCCGGCAATGTCACTGACGATGGCGCGTTCTTCATTCAGTAGTGCATTGAGTAGAGTTGATTTTCCTGCATTGGGTCGGCCGGCGAGTACTGTATTGATACCCTGTTTTATAGCATTACCGTATTTGAATGACTCCATTATGGGGTGGATCGTTCTTTGGATATTTAGGATCAGGGCGTTCAGCTGTGAGCGATCGGCAAACTCCACATCTTCTTCGGAGAAGTCAAGCTCTAGCTCTATCAGACTGGCAAAATGTATCAACTCTTGTCTCAAGTCAGAGAGCTTCTTGGCAAAGCCGCCTCTCAACTGTTGCATGGCCAGTTCGTGTGATTTTTCTGAGGAGGAAGCGATGAGGTCAGCTACGGCTTCTGCCTGGGTCAGATCCAGTTTGCCGTTCATAAATGCTCTCAGGGTGAATTCTCCGGGATTGGCAATACGGACTTGCTCATTACTGGTCAATAGTCTTATGACTTCCTGAAGAATATAAGGTGAACCATGACAAGATATCTCTATGGTGTTTTCACCCGTATATGATCTAGGCCCTCTGAATACAGTCAGTAGGACTTCGTCTATGATCTGCCCATCTTCATTTACTAGCCTGCCAAAATGTGCAGTATGGCTAGTGACATTGTTAAGATCCTTGCCTCTAAAAAAGTCCTGAACGCATGAGATGGCTTGCTGGCCACTTATTCTGATGACACCAATGGCGCCTACACCTGGCGGTGTGGCCAGGGCTACTATTGTATCTTGATAATCACTGTGCATGGTCAAAATTAAGCATTCCAATCTTACTCTTCAACTTTTTCTTTTTTTATAGTCGAGCCTTTCCGTGTGTATTCCAAAACTTTGTTTTACCCGGTATCGCATCAGCGATGTGCAAGGGTGGCGACGTCAGGAGCCAGACTCTGTGTAGCGATAGCGGAGCAGAGGCCGACCGTCCAGGGAGCCCTGGAACGTAGCGACCCGACGACGCAAGGAGGAGGGTGATGCCCAAAGACAAAAAACAACAAAAACTCGTCACAAACTTTACACTAAAGACCTATGGATAGGGTGGGTAATAAAACAATTCTGCTCAAATTACGTCATATATCTATGGACTCTTAGCATAGAGTCATGCCCAGTCTAAGCTGTAGGATCGGTTGTTCTTCAGCTAATTTGGAGTCAAGCATTAAATTATAGTATGAGAATTTTAACCGTCTGTCTTGGAAATATCTGCCGCTCACCGCTGGCACAGGGAATTCTGGAAAAGGTCATAACTGAGCATGGGCTAAATTGGACTGTCGACTCTGCTGGTACTTCAGGGTGGCATAAGGGCGAATTACCGGATAGTCGATCTATTGAAATCGCTGACAAACACGGCATAGATATAACTGATCAAAGGTCAAGACAGTTTTTACAGATTGACTTTGAAAGGTTTGACCATATACTGGTCATGGACAAAGCCAATCTTAGAGAGGTACTGCGACAAGCGCCACACGACATAGCTCGTAAAAAAGTAACGCTATTACTCGATCACGATGAGGATAGCCATGTGGATGAAGTGCCTGATCCTTATTATGACGATAGTTTTCAGAGAGCCTACGACCTCATATATGCTGCCTGCAATGCTTTTGTGGCTAAGTATAGCAAAAAAACGCAAGAGCACTGATTCTTCTTATCTTTGACAAGGTCGATTGCAACATTATTCTACATCATAAATCTAAACATGCCGCCTCGTCGGCTCTCCCTCGATGGGCTGCTATTGATATTGTATCTAAATTCGACAAGTATGTACCTTCCCAGCGAAAGTATTCTCTGATCTTCGATAAAGTTTAGATCGGCGAGTCTGGTAATGCCTCTATTTTGATCTAATAAATCATAGGCAATAATCTTAAGTTCTCCTCTATCATTTTCTAAAAAGAATCTGGAAATGGAAGCACGCCAAATGGGAATATCTTCATTGAACACACCGGCTTCTCCCCGGAACTGAGCCAGATCCAGGCCGGTCTCAAATTGCCATTTCTCCGGGTAGTTGACTCTGATGCTGGCACTGTGATTATAGGTCAAAAACTCCTGATCAAATTCGTCTTGTACGCTGTATGTGGTCTGTGTATAATTGATACCGGTACTCAGATTAACATCCAGATAGCTTTTGAGCTGATAATTAATTCTGAAGTTTGTCGAAGGTGTCAATCGATTGGTTTGGTTTTCTACTCCATTTACAAATGTCAGACCCCAGTTGTAATTGAACCCGGCACTCAGATTAAACCGCAGGCCCAGGCTCTGAATCGGATATCCGTAATTGATTCTAGAGAACACGTCCCATTCTCCATCCACATTGACAGGCATACGGATTCGCCGCAGCTCTTCATCAATGGTCTGTGCTTCGCGGATTCTATCTCTGGTGTAGCTCACGTTGGCAAAGACAAAGAAGTTTTGGAAGGTAAGCGCATTGAACTGAGAATAACGCATGCTCAGTCTATGGGCATACTCCGGCTTCAAGGACTCATTCCCTATGTAAATATTGAGCGGGTCTCTATTGTCTACTAATGGCTGGAGCTGCGTGACAGATGGCTCGCGAATAGAAGTAAAATAATTGATATTCAGGTTTTTTGACCGGGCAATGGAATAATTCCAACGGGCATTGGGCAGCAAGAAGTTAAAGTTTCTGGCCAAAGGCTCACCTAGACCATCTACAGAGCCGGACAGGGTAGAAAACTTGCCTTCTACACCAAAGCTGAGATTGCTATCGTCTGTTATCCATCTATAACTAACACCGGGTCTATGGTAGCTAAAGATAGCATCAAACCCATTGGACAATGCAGGGTCAAGAATACGGATCTCATTACCAAATATATCATACACCAGACGCTCATTGCGCATAGGTGCATGGCTGAGTTGATATTGCATTTCTATAAATTGTCGATTGGCAATGGGCTCGGTATATTGCACCTCACCTCTTATGGACCAGTTTCTATTATCCTGCTCGTGCTCTTGATCTAGATTTTCTTCATTGATGATCATCTCATCGATAGAAAAGGTATTAATAGCAACCAGCTGGGCATCCTGGATATTGGACCTCAAGCTACCTGCCCCTGTTACAGCTAGAACCCTCCCCTTTTTCATAAATCGTCTTCGCCAGGTCGCCGATCCATTCCAACTCCAGATATTGCCCTGACTCAGGTAATCTCTCATGGTGCTATTGTCAGTAGCACCGGGTTTTGCGCTTTCATTGAGAGCATCTTGAAAGTTTTGGTTATCTGCTGTAGTAAAAGATAGGTTTGAAATGATCTTGAATGCTGAAAAAGTATCTATAGTCTGATCGTAATTTATGTTCAGACGGTGATTGAAGTTTCTACGCTGATCATCAGTGTTTTCTAAGGTGACGAATTGATTATCACCAGGAAGAAAGGTCACCCGTTCTAGAAGGCTCTCCTGAATGGTCTGGACTTGATTGTAAAAATAACTGGTATTCAGTTCGTTTTCCTTGCCCCAACGCTCTGTAAACTGGACGCCTCCATTGAACGCTGTGGTGAATCCATCATCCATGCCCCTGTTGATTGGTGCATCATTAAAATTACCACGTCCACCTCTTCCTCCGCCCATGGCCTGCATACCACCGGAAAATTGCATATAGTCCTGAAAAGAAAAGCCTTGTTGGTTGATATTATTTCCACCGGCAAGTATGGCTACTTGTCTGTTATCTGTAAACCTATTGAGGCTCAATTTGCCATCATACCTATCGTCAGGGCCTCCATAGGCTCCACTGGCATATCCAAAAGCACCCTTCTTACGATCCGGCTTGAGCTGAAGATCGATGGTTTTTTCTCTAGTGCCATCATCTATTCCGGTAAATTCTGATGTCTCTGATTTCCTATCATATATTTTTACCTTATCTACAGCATCGGCGGGTAGATTCTTAGTAGCCAATTTAGGATCACTACCAAAGAAACGCTTACCATCTACCAATACATTTTGTACTTCTTCTCCTTGAGCTCTTATCGAACCGTCTTGCTCCACTTCGACACCTGGAAGTTGTTTAAGCAGCTCTTCTACATTTGCATTAGGTCTGACTCTAAAAGCTTGTGCATCGTATTCTATCGTATCTTTTCTTATTAATATCGGCACTCTTGCACCCACGACCTCGACCTCTCCAAGCTCAGCGGCATATGGTTCTAAAGTAATGATGCCTAAATTGAGGTCTCCATCAATATACAGAGAATCTTCGTAAGGCTCCAGACCCATAAACCCTACTTTGAATATGTAAGAGCGCGTCCTTAGCTTTCTAATTTTAAACTTACCGTCTTCATCTGAATATGCAAAATCCAACATCGTCGAATCCACCGGATCAAATAGCAGTATTGATGCCCATTCTAAAGGCTGATCGGCACTATCTCTCACCATGCCCTCCAATGTCCAACTACCCCTCTGGCCCACCAAAGCAGTATAGCACCCTACAAGAAAAAATACAGTGATAAGAATATTTCTCATGGTCGCAATATTATTGTGGCGACTAAGATAGAACACATATCACAATACTTTCCTTTACTTAGACATATGTAAAGTTAATAAAGGTTAAAAGCGGGATATAGCCGATAAGATACCACTGGCAAGACTAAAAAAGTCCAGCTCTAACACTGGACTTTCGGTCAATCTATTGTGCGCAATTTGTTAATTCTAGTACATCTAGTGCGTCCATGGCCTCAATTCTAAAGATGTGACTTTTGTCTTTGGCTATGCTTTTGATACCTGACATAGCTGCCTGACAGTCCCCTCTTTTTAGATCTATCAAATAGAGATACCACTCGGACTTTTGGCCGATTGGTGTTTCTCTCGATTCTAAAGCAGTGAGTAAGTCTTCAGCCTTATCGTGATAGCCCATCTCATAATGAATCATGGCCAGATAGTACTGAAGTGTATCACTCTCGGGGTATTTTTCCAGCAAAGCCTCACCCATTTCCAGAGCACTTTGATATTTACTTTGCTTGTAGGCAGTCATCATTGTGTTCATTTCCTGACTCAGTGACTCATGTCCCATGAGCGTAGGCAGACCCGGATCCTTAAAATGTATGCTGGCAAAAGCATTTTCATAGTTAGCAGCCGGCTCTACTGTATTGATCGTGTAAACATATGCCCCAATGAGTAGCGCTATTGAAGCAGCGATGGCTATCAGCCCCTTTCTGCCGATCATTTTACTTCGCTGTGCCTCTACACTGACTTTGCTGATTTTTTCTTTTATAGCAGCAAATTCTATGGCTCTTATAGCATTCTTATGCTGCTCAAATTCTCTTCGAAACTCAGTGTCACTCTCTAATCGTCTTTCAAAGTTTTCTCTTTCAACTCTTGACAATTCTCCTCTGATATACTGGTCAAATAAATCCATATGTGTTTCCATTGTATTCTAAATATTAAAAGGTTTCAAAAAAGTTTTTTCAATCTCTCCATGCATCTGTATTTCTCATTTTTTACACTTGCTGCCTGCATTCCTGTAATCTCTGCAATCTCTGCCATCGACTTCTTCTCGTAATAAAACAGCTTGAGAATAAGCTGGCACCGATCACCTAATTGATAAAACTTATCTTCAAATGCATTGACCTCTTCTTTTGAGATCATATCATTGAGCATGTCGGTACCTTCATCCTCTTTTTCAAAATGATCAGGCATTGTTGCCATTTTTTTATGTCCGGCACTTTTTAGCCTCTCAAGCCACCTGTATCGACAGATCTTTGAGAGATAACTGCTAATTTTCACACCTTCTCGCATTTCAAATTTCCCGAGATTGATGTTGTCCCACAGGGCAATCATACCATCTTGAAAAATATCTTCCGCATCTTCCTCTTTGCCATTATTTGCCAATACATACTGCTTGACATATGGAAAAGTGGACTTATACAGAATCCTGAATGCCTGTTCATTTCCATCTTTTAATCGTTGAAAAAGAACAGCTTCCGGCAGCTCTGTTGCCTGCTTTGAGAATAAAGAGCGTATCATAACTCACTTTTTTGATTCCTGTTGTTTTCTCTCTTGACACCGCGTAATTTTTCGTCCACATCTTTCACTTTATCGGGCATCCTTCTTCTCTATAGGAATACCTCTCAAAAGGTCATCACTAAATTTACTTATTTTTTTTCGATTGCAGATCTTTTTGATCCAAATGAAGGCCGATCCTCATTAAGGTCGACCTTCAAAGGAATCAAAAAAGAGAATTATTTCACCCTTCGCGCGTTAGTTGTCGCGATGTGCAATTCTCCGGATCTTAATTTACTCTTGGCTGCGACTATGACCTCTTCTGGTGCATAGGCATTACAATATTTTTCTGAAAGCTCTGCCGGTGAAGGCGATACATGATCTGTTTGATGTTGAATGCTCTTTGCCATATTATCATTACCGGGGGATTGTAGTCCGATCACAACACCGTTATCTATCAAGACCGGACCTCCAAACTCATTGGTCAAGAATTGGTAGTTGTTGGATTCATTACTTTCTTTTACAACATTCTCCGGATCGGTAATGGCTACTAAATAGTAAAAACCATTCAGGTTATCCGGCATAGTATATGTCCAGGTAAACACATCCGAATTGTTGTTGGTGACTGTCTGGGCCATCCCTGATCTTCCCGGTAAGTCAACATTTGTCCACCAATTGCCTGCCAAACCTACGTTTGCACTAAGCGGTCCATCTTCACCTTTATTACCAAATTCATCTGTGTAGTAATCGTATAGTAACACTCCATTGTCATTAAGATCAAAGGCGTTGTAATACAGATATATCATACTCCATCTCGTTGATGATGACAAGGTCTCATTCCCCAGATTATAGATATTATAAGTCAATATTCTATCTCTAAATGACTGCCCATTCGTATTGATATCATCTCGCTCTATCCATGGCATCAGGTTATAGTCTCCTGCCACAGTTGGTGGGATATCATCCGGATCAATATTGGACACATCATTGTTAGCCACAAAGCCAAACATCAAAAAGTCCGGCGAAACAGTGAGTTGGTAATCTACCCATATAAAACCATCTGCACCCCAATTTTCGCCCCATGAGTTAAGAATCTTAAAAGCACCACCAGGTCCCCTGGCGTCATCATACCCGACAATAACCATCGCATGTCTTCCATGTATACCTGTACTCTGAGCACCCTGTGTCGTCTTCACATCTTCTCCCCTCCAGGTACCAAATTGCTGATCTGTAAACATACCGATAAGTATAGGTCTGTCTTTCGCCAGGTACTCTTTAAATACATTGACATCATTGTCAATTCTCCTATAGTTGGCTAGCTTATTGTTAGAAGCATGACTCGCCCAGGATGGGTCAAGTAGCGTCTGCGAACAATCTCCAAAGTTTTCATAAGGTGCGACGTCCATTGAGGCAAGTCCTCTACGGATCATGACATCAAATGCCGGCTCGAATGATGTTCCATCACAGTTTGAACCCTTCTGATTGTCCGGTATGGCCAGAAACAAATCTGTGGGACTGCTCTGTCTGCCCGGACTGGTCAGGTCACTTGTCATCAGACCATTATCTATTGCATTCAGTGCCGTCTTCAGACCATATCCCGCTGCCCAGGCCACACATGTACCATATGCACCTTGATTGCCTACCGGCGGAAACCGATTCGTGAGATCTACAGCTGACGGTACATTGACACTGCCAAAGTTGATTCTGAAATCTTTCGGTATAGAGTCTATATTATCATCACCGGTCAACCCTGTAAAAAACTCGGATACTATAGGATCATCGTCATCTCCGGGAAGATGTGTCCCCTTCTTACAGCTCGTCTGTATGAGCATGGCTAATACTGAAAATAGTATGACTCGTAGAAAAAATTGATTTGTCTTTTTCATGATTAAAGCGTTTTAAAAAGTAATTTTTATGATTTACATTGTGTATTTAATTCCGGTGTGATCATGTCATCTTTATATTCTGCTATCAAGGGTTCGTAGAGTGTACAGATTTTTTGTACTGCCAGAGGTTGTTCAAAATTTGACCCCAGTATTTCCAGCCTGTCCAAAAAACTAGAATTATTGATTGTAAAGCCCTTTTTGAAGGTAGAATAGTTGATGAAAGCACCACCACTACAGCGGATCCTGCTAAAGTCTGCGTACCCGTCACATACCATGACAGATGCCATCAATTGACCTCTGATATTTGATCCTTGCATGCCCATCATACCACCACACTCCAGCGAAAAAAGCAGACAATCACCATTGACCACCATCTCCCCGAGCATGGCTTCTCCTGCTATGACTGCCTTTTGAAGATTGAGGTCACCATAGACAGTCGAACTGACCAAAGACAGGTCTCCGTGAAAGGTCGATTCTGACAGATTCAGATCACCACGCACCTCCATGTCCTTCAGTTCAAATGTTTTCATAACATGGCATTGGTGCAGCTTTATCCGCCCATACCAATAGCCTCTATGGGCCGCCGATCGGTCTTTCACATCATATCCCACTCTACCTTCTATCTCACAATTGTCCAGGATCAGGTGCCCTTCTATGGTGTACTCAGTCACTCCGCCTGTAGATGCAATGTGCGACGCTGAGGCTCTCCAGTCCCAGTCCCCTGTTATAGTTTTATCCTTCAGATATACCATGCCTTTTGCCTTCAGCTGATCATTGATCTCATCCCATGATATCGTCTTTGCCGTATCCTTGGACTTGGTCCAATTGCCACATGATAAAATCGCCATCATCCCTAATATGAATAAAAATCTATGCGTCATGAGTATTCCATTTGGGAGTATATAGAACTAGCCCTCCGATGGTCATCAATCAAGCTCTATTTTTTCACAGAGGTTGTCTTTTGACATGGTGAAACCCTTTTCGAGACAAGCGAAGGTTATTATAAAGATTATTGTGTATTTGGGCGTGCCCCCTTGCTATCGCGCGGGGTCGGGCTATACGCTTGTATTCACAGGTCTGCCATAGAGTGTCGCTGCTGTTTTGAGTGGCTTCCGTTCGGTCGCCCCTCCCTCCAGCGCTCCACTATATATGCCATACCTGCTCATATCACTTCTATCCCTCACGCAAGAATCAGTTGTCCGTTGTCGGTTGTCGGTTGCAGGTTACGAGTTGCGGGTTACGGGTTGCGGGTTGTTTACGCTTCGCTGTTTAGGCAAACGATCGGCTATCGCCTCCGTTTGCTGTTTACGCTACAAGCACTCTGTGCTCTCCGCTGTTTAGACTTGAAGTCGGCTGTAGGCATTCAAGTTCTATTACCATAAAAGCTCCTTAATAACAAATTGCCGAAAAAGCTATAATTAAAGCTCTACTATAAACGCGAACGATAGTGAGTTAAACATGAGCGCAGCGAATTAAAAGTTTACGCTTCGCTTTCTCAAACGTTTACGCTGCGTGGACTTTGTCCACTTCGCTGTTTAGGCTTGAAGATGACTGATAGTTTTCAAGTCTTAATTGGATAAAAGCAACTTATTAACAAGCTGCGGAAAAATTCGCAACAGAAGCTCTGCTGTAAACACGAGCGTAGCGAGTTAAACCCGCTTTATGCATTAGGGTTTCGTATTGAGGGTTTAAAGTAGGTGTAATCCTTTGAAAGTTACAAAGCACCGATCATCGCATATGATCACAAAAGGAAAACTAGGATAGATCAAAACAAAAAAAACTCCGCCCCCAAAATAATGGAAAGGCGGAGTCCATGAGAGAAATAATAGCTCTTGGCTACCTCCTCTTATTAGAATTAAATCCAACTGAGATTCCAAATCTGGTGCCGTAGGGGGAAGGCACAATGAATAGATTAACTGGAATATTCATACGTCCTGATTTGAATGATTTACCGGCTGCTATCACCAGTCCAGAATTAAATCTCAGTTTTCCTCTTTGGTCAATTCGGTTTTCTATGGCATAAGGATTGTTTCCTGTGCCTGTCCATTCATTCTCCAGAAACCAATTGCCTTCGTCATCGTAAAAACCCTTAGCCTGAGGTGCCACACCTAGTGAAAGTCCTACAGCTATTTCATATCCATGGATATTGTGACGAAGACCATGTAAGACATTGATTGTTGGTAAGAATAAGCTTTGCTCCATACCGGTAATCATAGGAATGATCTCAAAAAGTGCCTGCAACTTACCTGCATTTAAGTACTGTATCTCGAACTGATAGCCAAGATTATACATAAAATTAGGACGGCCATTAAATCCACCTTCATTGGACTTGGCAGCGATGACATCACCGGCAACTCCCGTGAAAAAAGTAAACCCAAATCTAGGCCCAGATAGATTCAATCGATCGACATCTGGATTGACAATCTTATTCTCGAATTGGTCTATTCTCGTCAGTTGGGCTACCAACTCTCGATTGTTTTCAAGTCCTAACATCTCCCGGATACTCACCTCCATTAAAGTGCGCATCTCGTGCTGTACATTTAGAAACTCTTTCACTTGAGTTTTCTCTATTCTGTTCTCATTTACATCGATCAACCTGAGAGACAGTACTATGGTTTCTCCGAATAGCTCAGCACTACCACTCATGATCTTATCTGTACCTATGAGTTGTCCTATCTCATTTAGGCAGATTTTACCATAGCACCCTTCGAGTTCCAATTGGTGCTTTTGGGCCAGGTAATCTACATCATATCGATCCATAACTTCAAATGTGTCTAGCTTTTCCATTTCCATTCTTGCCATACTGCCTAGTTGCTCCGGTGTGTACTCAATGCCTTGACTGTCAAAGTTGACCACAGTAAGGGTTGGTCTCTGTGCTTTTGCATTAAAAAGTGAAATGGCGAACACGGTCAATAATAACATGTACTTTTTCATAGTTAATTTTTTTAATCCGGACTTCTTTTATCCGGTGATTAATAAATGGTTAAAGTCTTGTCCCTTTCGTTATTGTTTTTAAAAAGGGTTTGATCAAATAACTTTGACAAATCTACTGGATGTGCTTATCCAATTTTTGCCATTTTTGCGCCATACACATATAAATTAATTTAATGTCAATAAAATATGGAGTCCCATAAATGTGTCACCAACACTTGCTTTCGCAACCTATAGCAATGGTTATCAATATTTTGCAGTCAATTAAGCATACCGATATCCTATCACCAGAAAAAAGACCAATGGCAAGACAAATTTTTTCCAATAAATGTGATTTTCAACCCGAATCATGCATTTGAAACTCATGATGAGAGTTCGAATGGCAAAAAAATAAGTGATTTCGTGAATGAGCCACATTCAACACTGTTAGGCTACCTCAAATCCCCCCTTCAATATCTGGAACGCAACATTTTGCAATGTTGCTGCTTGATAATTTTGATGTAACCCAGCATGTTTATCGGAAATTCGTAATGAGGTTTTATAGGGCAAAAAAACTGATGATTTTGTGAATGAGTCATAGTCACTCCTAC
>SLDF01000314.1 GCA_007125435.1 Saprospiraceae bacterium | reverse complement strand
TTTATGTATTCCAAATATTTTTTGATGACAAAGCTCAAGAACTGATCGGTTGCCAAATCGGCTGATTAATCGTCTAATTACCGGAAATTCTGGAAATTCTCTAATTCTGTGAATCCTGATCACAAGGCATTTAAAATATAAATAATCGCACCGATCAGAAACGCCCTATTTGATCAAAAGCACCAATACCGATCATCCCCTTTGTGCCCTTTGCGCTAATCAAAAAAAGTCTATTTCTTCAACCTCTATTCGTTCCTATGTATAAAACACAGACTTAACAATTTACCATCTTTGCGCCCTTTGCGGTTAAAAAACAAGGCATCTAGCATGTGTGGTCTAAGGGGTGTTCCTCCTCTGGGTTTAGGCCATATGCACGAAGGCTTAATTCATAAGCCGCACTCAAGCGTTCTTTGGCTGAGGTTTCGAGCCATTCTCTATCTGTTTGAGCGGCTTCTTTATGCGATTGGATTGTGAATTGAGTTTTGTCTAGCATTTCTTGGGTGCTACGCCTATTAGATTTTAATCTTTGATTTTGTTTACAGTTATTATTTTGGAAATGTATTTTTCAATTGTTTTTGAGATGTAATTGGACTTCTTTAAGAATAATGGACTTCATATGTTCCCAAGAGGTGTTCGAAAAAAGTTTTGGGCTGGGCTGAATGTCAGCATCATTAAAAAAAGTGAGGCTTCTTATAGCAAGCCACAGGTTTCCATCTGTGATTTTATCGGAATAAAATTGTAAGATTTCCTTTAAAGTAAATTGCTTTAACAAATAGTAGAGATCAATAAAGTCTTTTTTTGAGCCTCTTTGTGTGATAGCTGCTATTTTCATGGCTGCTATGTCTTCCAATGAGGCCATTTTTAATTCATTGACTACGACAGGCTCCTTTAACCATTGGTAAGGATATTTAACAACATCTACTTTGATTTCATTAACAAAAGCGGCTAAAATAGATTTACTACTTCCGATAATCTCTACTTTACCCAGTTTTTGAAAGTTGGATAAAATCACTTCATTATCCAACTGATGTTCACCAAATAAATCTATATCAATAGAATTTCTATGCCCCACTTGTAAAGCCAAAGCTGTTCCCCCTACCAGATATAAATTCTGAAAGACTTCAATGACGCTTAACTGGGTTAAAAGTTCCAGAAGTTCTTTGGAGACACATTGTGTGTGCAGCATCTCATTTCGTTTTGTTCGATATCCAATACAGCGCATAAAAATGAAACGCTCACCTCATCCAAATCTTTTGATTGTTTTGCAAGTTCCACTAATTCCTCTGTGTTGTACATAGATCTCAGCATTCTCCAGTCCTCTAAAGTACCGTATCTCATTACCCGTTCCAGTAGGAAGGTTCCATGTACGGAAGGATCAATTTCATTTATATCTGTGTCCCAGAAGATTCTTTTGGATAGGAGCATAGGTTGTGTATAGATTCCTAGTTGCTGGCTGTGTCCCGCATGGGAGATTATGATCTGTGCTTTGTTTTGTTATTTGTTCGTGGTGTTGAGTGATTTCTTGTTATACATTCGGGATTGCTGGCTGTGTTCCGCATGGGGGATTGCTGGTTTTTAGATTATGCGGATAGGCAGAAAGTTCTTAAATCGACAATTTCGATGCCTTTATAAGATGCGCCCTGGAAGGGGTCTAAGGTCACCACTGTTTTGGGGTAATTATCATTGATTTTTAATAGGTTTCCGAATTCTCGCTCAATGGTTTGGTCTTCTTTAATGGCTAAAGCTACTTGTATGTACCTTATCTCTTGATTTTTCTTAGCTACAAAATCTATTTCGTTTGATCCTAATACGCCAACGTGGACAGTATATCCCATGAATAGGAGATGGTTGTAAACAATATTTTCAACTATCTTTCCACGGTCTTCAAGTCGATAGCCCCAAATGGCGTGTCGAATGCCTAAGTTTTCAAAATAATATTTTTCACCTATTTCAAAAATACGCTTGCCAACCATGTCGTATCGCGCTACCTTATGAATCAAAAAAGCATTGACCAAATAACCTGTGTACAATTGAACCTGATTGGGCGGCATGTTTATCCTTTGTGACTTTAGGAAGTCGCTTATTTTTTTACTGGAAAAAATACTACCTGTATTACTGCATATAAAATGTACAAGTTTTTCTAAAAAAGGGACATTTCGTATTGCAAACCGATTGATGATATCTCGATATACGATAGTGCTGTAGATGCTCTTTAAATATTCAAATACCACGTCATCTTGAAGAACGAGATTTTTAAGATAAGGTAACCCTCCATATTTTAGGTAAAGCTCCATGGCATCAGGACTATTTTTCTGCTTATGAAAATTTAAGAATTCGCCATAAGAAAGGCTATGGACACTCATTTCGATAAATCTTCCACTTAAATGCCCGGCTATATCTGATGAGAGCATATTGGCATTGCTACCCGTGCAGTAGATATCTAAATTTTCATCCAATAATAAAGATCGTAATGCCAGGCTAAAGTTTTCAATATCTTGAATCTCGTCAATAAACAAGTAGGTAGTGCCGCGCTTTGCTTTATTAGTCTGAACATAATCATTTAAGTCTTCAGCAGTATTTATAAATGAAAAACGCAAGTCTTCCTTGTTGATGTAAACAAAGCTAGCGTTCCCATCGATGGCTTTGATATGCTCCATGAGCTGAAATAACAAGTAACTTTTGCCTACCCTACGCTGCCCTGTAAGCACCTTTATGACAGATTGCCCAATAAATGGCTTTATCTTGTCTATATAGTGTTTCCTTAAAATTATATCTCTAGGCATAGCAAGATTTTGTTAAAGTATAATTACAAGATAGCGCTATTTCTCAAGATGTTATAACTATAACTAAAACTTTTTCTATTACTTGCCGTGTCCCGCATGGTGGATTTTGATCGTTCGAGTGGTTATATTTATTTTTTATTAATCGTCTGGTGATCAGGATTCACAGGATCAAACTCGAATTATCAGGATGGGTTAAGAGTTAATTCAGCTGCATCCTGGTCTTTATGTAGATTAAAGGTCACCGGGATAGTTACATTTTTATCGTTCGAGTGTTTATGTTTATTTTTTATTAATCGCCTTGTGATCAGGATTCACAGGATTTAAGAATTTTCAGAATGAGTATAAGAGTTAAATCAGCTGTTTTGGAGTACTTATGATATTCTATGGTTATTGGGATAGATAGATTGTTAGCGGTCGAGTAATTTATGTATTCCAAATATTTTTTGATGACAAAGCTCAAGAACTG
>SLDF01000043.1 GCA_007125435.1 Saprospiraceae bacterium | reverse complement strand
TGATTCAATCGCGAAATCACTTATTTTATCGCCATTTACTCATATTGCTTTTATATTTTTTATGGCATTCGTGAATCTCCTTCGTCGATTTTAACCCTCACTACGAAACCCTAATGCATAAAGCGGGTTTAAATATTACTAAACTAAGACAATACCTACGGGGAATTAATTTATCTTTGTCATCGTTAATGAATGTGCTATGAAAGTAAAGAAAATTCACATAATTGCAGGTCTTTTAATCATCGGTGCGATCTCTATGATCGTCATGGCTTCAGGAGACTTGAGTACCTATTCTAATTTTGAAGTGGCGGCTGCGACAGATGGAGAAGTCAAAATTGTCGGTCAACTGTCCAAAGACAAAGAGATGTACTACAACCCCGTGGAAGATCCGAATTACTTCAGCTTCTACATGAAGGATGACAAAGGTATCGAGGGTAAGGTGGTACTATTCTCTGAGCGACCGCAGGATTTTGAATTGTCGGAGCAGATAGTGGCTACCGGCAAGATGAAGGAAGATGGCGTATTTTATGCCTCAAGCATACTGATGAAATGCCCATCGAAGTATAAGGACGAGGAGATTTACATAAAGTCAGAACAATCGGCATCGCTTTAGCGATTATATGGTTGAGTAATCCATTAAGACATCATTATGAACGATATCATATATGAAGGTGAGCGTCTGATATTTGGTCAGATCGGTCACTTTTTAATTCTTCTTAGTTTTGTGTCGGCCTTATTGTCAGCAGTGGCCTATTTCATGTCAATGAAAAGTGATAATGCGTATCATACGAACTATCGAAAGATAGGTCAGGGCAGTTTCATCGTGCATGGTATTTCAATTCTAGGTATTTTTGGACTGATCATTTACTTGCTGACCCAGCGAGCCTATGAATACTTCTATGTATGGCAGCACGTATCAGATGATTTATCTCTGAGGTATGTACTTTCTTCATTTTGGGAAGGGCAAGAGGGGTCTTTCTTGCTTTGGATGTTTTGGCATGTCATTCTCGGGTTTCTAGTAATGGCGTGGGAGAAAAAATATCAGGCACCGGTCATCGGCACTATATCCGCTGTACAAGTCATAATAGGATCCATGCTACTAGGGCTATACATTTGGAATGGAGCAGAACCCGTCAGGGTGGGAATCAACCCGTTTGTTCTTCTTAGGAATGAGATGGATGCGCCCATATTTGCCAGTGTGGATTACCTAGCCAATATCACAGGTAGCGGACTCAATCCATTATTACAAAACTACTGGATGACAATACATCCACCGGTATTATTTTTAGGGTTTGGGGCAACTGTTATTCCATTTGGCTATGCGATAGCCGGACTATTGACTAAGGATCATAAGCCATTCTTATCCAAAGTTTTACCATGGAGTTTATTTGCAGCAGGATCATTGGGAACAGGTATTTTTTTGGGCGGGTTATGGGCATATGAAGCGCTTAGCTTTGGTGGATACTGGGCCTGGGATCCGGTAGAGAATATGTCATTGGTCCCCTGGTTGATCCTGGTGGCCGGTATACATACCAATCTTATCGCCAGAGCAACAGGTCAGTCTATCAAGAGCACTTATGTGTATTACCTACTCACATTTGTATTGATTGTATACTCTACTTTCCTAACCAGAAGTGGTGTATTGGGGGATACTTCCGTACATGCTTTTACGGAGATGGGACTGGAATGGCAGTTATTATTTTTCTTATTTGTACCATTTTTAGTGGGATTTGGTCTATTTGCTAATCGCTATAAAACTATACCAACCGTCGAAAAAGAAGAAGCTACTTCATCCAGAGAATTTTGGATGTTCTTAGGCGCATTGACCTTAGTATTCTCGGCGGTATTGATATCGTTTACTACATCTATACCAGTATTCAATAAATTATTTGATGCATATGGTCTCATCGTAGGTAAGGATATGACACATATGCATAGGAGTTCACCTCTTGACCCTGTAGCCCACTACAATAAATACCAGATGTGGATTGCAGTATTCATCGGTATTTTGTCGGCAGTAGCTATATTGCTACGATATAAGCGTCCATTGTCCGGGGAGAGCTTCAAGAAGTTTGGCATCAATTTTGGTATAGCTGCTATTGTGGCAGGAGCTATTCACGCAGCCACCTACGACTTGATGAGCATTAAAGCATGGCAGTATCACCTTGTTTATTATTCAGGGCTCTTGACGATATTGACAAATCTATCGTATATAGTTAACTACGTCAGATTTAATACCAGAGCGTCAGCATCAGCAGTTTCACACATTGGCTTTGGATTATTGATTGTGGGTATCATGGCATCCGGGCTCAACAAACAATACATATCAACCAACCCATTTGCTCAGCGTGGTCTCATAGATGATCAATCAGAAGAATCCCTCAAGAAAAATATCACTCTTCTCAAGGGTGTGCCCATGCTCATGAGCGGATACGAAGTCGAGTATGTATCTGATAGCCTGGCCGGCATTATAAGGACATATGATATCAACTTCAAAAGAAGAAATGAGGACGGCGAGGTCATTGAATCCTTCAATCTTCATCCCAATATTCTATACGATCGGGACATGACTAAAATCGCTGCTTCTAATCCATCTACAAAGCATTATCTGGGTCGAGATATCTTCACGCATATACACGCATTGCCTCCCGAAGAAGTAGATCTGGAATCAGCAAGAGCCAAAGAAGACAGTCTCAAATATGAAGACTATCCGACCGCTCTTCTAGATACTTTTGTAACGACAGAGCGATATGGTTACATCGCCAACTGGGGGCTTATGACAGAAAACCCAAATTATACCCCACGTGAAAACGAATACGTCATCGGAGCCAGCATAGCTTTTAAAGAGTTAAAAAGCGATAAGGTACATTGGGCATATCCATTCGTAGCTATGAGAGATGGCATTGTACTTGAAGTCCCCTACCAGGTTAACAGTCTCAATCTCAAAGCAAAAATTGATGGCGACCTGGCCAACAGATTGTTCTTACCGTCTAGAGAAGATTACACAGAGCGTTTTGAGGTCAGTCTGGGAGAGTCCTTTGAGTTCATGGGGTATACCCTTCGCATCAACAAGTTTCAGCAAAAAGCTCGTCACCCTTTCTACGACAGTGAACCCGGTGACGTATCTGTCGGCGCTGATATTAGTATCTACGATGAGTCCGGCGAACACATAGATAACGTTTTTCCTGTCTTCATCATAAGAGACAATCAGAGTTTCAGAGTATTAGACCTTTCTCAGGAGATGGAGTCA
>SLDF01000342.1 GCA_007125435.1 Saprospiraceae bacterium | reverse complement strand
GCTCCAGCTCACTTCAGGAATTATTAGAGGTAGCCTAAAGTGTAATTATTCCCATTTTACCACTTTGATAATCTCTCATGGCTTCCATGATCTCCGTTTGTGTGTTCATCACAAATGGACCATGTGATACCACCGGCTCATCGATAATACTACCGGTACAATACAGCATCCTTGACTTTGTCTTTGCTTGCACTACAATATCGCTACCTTCGGTAGAGAATTGCACCAATTGATGAGCAGATACCTGATGACCATTAACTTCCAGATCACCTTCCAATACATAAAATAAAACTTGATGATCAGTAGGTGGCGTTAACTTCACTTCACCATTGGCAGACAGATAGATCTCAAAAGCTTGAATATCTGTAACAGAGTCATGTGCTCCGTCGACCCCATCATACGAGCCGGAGACCACCCTTACTTTACTAAAGTCATCCCCAAGGCTGACCTCAGGAATATCTGCCTTTTGAAGCCCGTGATATTTGGCGTTCAATGACTTATACTTTGCAGGCAGGTTGATCCAGAGCTGTATATATTCTACTTCACCTCCATGCTCTATCATACTGTTTGGAAGGTTTTCAGAGTGCACAATACCCTTGCCTGCAGTCATCCACTGCACACCTCCTTTGTGAATGGTTGATTGCACGCCTGTGGAGTCTTTGTGTTCTACCGCACCATCAAAAATAAAGGTTACTGTTTCAAATCCCCTGTGCGGATGTGGTGCAAATGGCAATCCTCTATTCTCAGGCTCAAATGTCTTAGGACCTGTATGATGCAACAATAAAAACGGATCTAGTTGTTGAACCGGCCCATTGGGTAAGGGCTGTCTGCTTATCAAACCACCCATGTCAACATTCATACTGCTTATGACTCTTTTTACTTGTCTTTTATCCATGATTTTCAATACTTTCGATTAAGAAATTAATATTACAATTCCATCGGTACCTCAATGACCAGAAACTGACTTCCTTCATTGGCTTCAATTGCCACTTGATCTGTGTCAAATATACCTAGAGCATCTCTTCTGCTCAGTGTCTGTTCACCCACCTTGACCTCTCCCTCCATCACAAATAGATAGATACCATTTCCATCTTTATACATCTGATAATCAATCATTTCTTTTCGGTCAAAGTAGCCAAGTTTTAACCATGCGTCTTGATTGATCTGTATACCATCCTTGCCTTCGGGATCGACTACTGTAGCCAATGTATTCAGCCTATCTTCTGGCGGAAATGACATCTGATCATATCTTGGCGCTATGTCCCTCTCTTTAGGGAATATCCATATCTGCAGGAATCGCACATCTTTATCTCTGTTGCTATTAACTTCAGAATGTGTGATGCCACTTCCGGCGCTCATGATCTGAACGTCACCTTCCTTTATGATGGCCCTTCTACCTGTACTGTCTTTATGTTCCAGATCTCCATACAAAGGAATGGATACAATCTCCATATTATCATGAGGATGTGTACCAAACCCTGTACCACCTGCTACACTGTCGTCATTGAGCACCCTCAGTGCTCCGAAGTGCATTTTATTCGGGTTGTAATATTGCGCAAAACTGAAAGAATGCCAGGAATCCAACCATCCGTGATTGGCATGACCTCTCTCATCTGCCGGATGAAATATAGTTCTCATAATGTTACTTATTTTAAAAATAATTGAATATACAGTGCGCCACACTTGCTTTCTTATCTACCTTTCAATTCCACTCAGGCGTCTGTGATAAAGCATATGAAAATAACTCACGACTTGACTTTCTCACCTTGGCTTCATACTGAGTTTGATCTTCGGGGCTTCTCTGTCCTACTGTCAATATGACCAGACTTGACAATCCCCTCTCTCCCAGATTGAGTATGTCGTCAAAAGTCGCCCTATCAAATCCCTCCATAGGGCAAGCGTCCAGACCTTCCATAGCTAGTGAGGTCAGCAAACTGCCCAGTGCGATATATGCCTGTCTGCCAGCCCACTCTAGACGAGCGGCCTTGCTCATGCCTTCAAAAGACGATTTAAATCCATTCATATAGCTCTCAGCCTTTTCTCTAGGCATGTGCCGCTCTTTGATGAGCAGTTCGGCTTGTCTATCAAACCAACCCTTCTCTATGGGATCACCAATTGCGAATACAATGGTCATAGCAGATGATTCCACCTGGCCTTGATTGTATGCCGCAGCCATTAGACTTTTTTTGAGTCCCGGCTCTTTTACGAATACGACCTCATAAGGCTGTATGCCCATCGACGATGGCGTCAATCGGATGATATCCTGTATCTGCTGTTCCTGCTCCGCTGACAGTTTAAAGTCTGCATTAAATTTCTTAGTTGCATATCGCTTTTGCAATGCATTGATAATGTTATTCATTGTATTGATTTTGTGTATTTGATTTTAAAATTATTCTGTAATTAATATGCAGGCTTATATTGACCTGATTCTCAGATTTTACTTTTATTAGAAGTGGCCTGGCGTTGTCATTCTACCGTCCGCATTTTGTCCAATAGCATATTAAGGGTCTCAGCCTCCTTAATAGAGAGAGCATTCTCGACTTGCTTATTCCTTAGCCATGTCTTGTCTATATCTGTCAAAAGGCTCAGGCCGTCGTGGTTGATACTGAGGTACACTACTCTCCTATCTACATCACACCGTGTTCTATCTACCAGACCTTTTTCTATAAGTCGATCGGATAGCCTCGTCAGATTTGGCGTTTTGTCAAGCATGCGACTCTTGATGTCACTCATTGTCATCTTTTTGCGCGATCCCCTTAGTATTCTCATCACATTGTACTGCGCCGGCGTAAGACCAAACGGCTTCAGCACCTTAGCATGACTATATACCATCCAGTTGCCCGTATAGATGACATTCAGCATAGCCTTCTGATGTTCATCCTTAAACTTAGTTTGTATAGCTTCCTCCAATGTCATTTTATTAATAGCATTTGTTAACATAAACTACTTTACATGTAAAATAGTTTGCTGTAAACTAAATATTCTTGTTAAGGTTGTCTTAATTAATTAGTGGATGTGGGCGTGCCCCTTGCTGTCGCGCGGGGTCGGGCTATTCGCTTGTATTCCTGACTGTCTCATGGGCAGTCACTAGCTGCTCTGTGGCTTTAATTTTGTTAAAAGTTCACAAAATTAAACTTAATTCCGTTTTTTATTATTGTTGCAGTCGACGCTGAGCCAGAGGCGGCTCAGTTCCCTCGTTATCAGATTGACGTTTTTGATGATGATTAGGTCGACGCTGAGCCAGAGTCGGCAATACTTT
>SLDF01000354.1 GCA_007125435.1 Saprospiraceae bacterium | reverse complement strand
TACCCTGCCACATGTATGTATTTCTCAAATGTTCTTATCAAGAAAAAAGGCTGTAAACCGATTAGCAAATTGTTGATCTTTAGACTTTTTATGTGTTAGTCCCCAGAAAAAAATAAGTGATCCACTATTTGCTTGACATTAAGTCAATCTGATTGCTTCGCACCACTCAGTCATGCACCTTTCAGTCACCCTCGCGCGGTATACTTTGTTGGGTTATGAGTTTGTGATACTGATATTAAAAGCTGATTAACCGTTCTACAGAAAGCCAATAAATGCAAGAATAAACTTTATTTATCTATAGACCATACAGCAATTCGAGCCCTAACAAAAAAGCCTTGTGTATTGAATGGCTCTAATTCAGAGAATGAGTTTCGGTCAGTCCGTCTTCCTAATATGCTCCCCTGTCTCCAGTCACTTAAATTAATATTCAAGTTGTAACCGGCACTGAGTCCCAGGACAAATTTTACATTATCTCTCTTGCCTATTAAGAAGTCTGTATTTACAGCTAAGGGTATAACAAGAAAGGTGCTGTTAAGCATAGCACCATTGATGTCAAATAGGTCTGAAACATTATTTGCACTTATGTCTTTACTTTCAAACGTAAAGCTACTGGAGCCAAATCCGACACCGACAGTAGGATATACTAATAGAGATGAAGATGTCTTCACCATATATCCAAAGTTCAAATTACCTTCAAAAGCGCTTAGTCTATAAGCATGGTTTGCACCTTCACCACTGCCGCCCAGGTTTGAATTAAATTCCCAATTAAACATAAAGCGCGGGTAGAAGTAAGAACTTCCAAAGGACAATAAAAATCCAGGCGTGCTGATATCACCAAAAACACCAGGCTCCCAGGAGTTACTGAAAGCTTGTGCATCTAGATTCGAATATCCCAGATTAATAAAGAAGGAAGATGAGGTAATGGTTTTCTCTTTTTCCTCTTCTTGAGCATGCAGGTTGAAAACAGCTATTGTGAAAATTAGAAACAGTATGGCTTTATTCATAATTAATATTTAACCAACAAACGTCGAGGCGTATTGATTTGTTTACAACTCGAGGTACATCGGATACAAACATTTTAGGACTTTTGCTCTGGGAAAGCTTCGAATGTTGTTTTTTTTCTGGGATCTTGCATCAGCGATGCGGAGTGGGTCACGAGCGTATGCGAGTGAGTCCGCAGGACCGAGCGAACAGCGAGCCTCGGAGCGTAGCGACCCGACGACGGCAGGAGGAGGGTGATGCCCAAATCGACTAGTTAAAATGTATTTCTCATTGGAGTCTCAGGATCCTTTATAGACCACATGAAAATTAAAAATTCACTCAGCCGGTATTAAAAGTTTACAATAAATTAACATAAAGTTCACTTTAACATAATGCAGACGAAGTGGATGTGCTGTTATTTAATAAGAAATTTGCACCGAATTAACACAAAGTAAACATAAAATTAAAGTTGTTGAGGAATTGGTGCATTTTGTTGATCCTTTTTTTGTCTTTGAACGCACTTGCGCAAAACAAGGGGAGGAGTCCTGACGGCTGGGATGGCAATCTAGCTGGTGACCAGAGCAGTTTTATACCTCAAGGCATTCAGCTGAGAGGATATGGACAGATGAGGTATAATCGCCTATTTGAAACCAACCCCTTGTTGCGATGTGACCAATGCGATCGATCGTGGGGTGAGAATGGCGGTTTCTTTTTTCGTAGGATCAGACTCATCTACTATGGACAAATACACGAAAGAGTTTTTATGTACATTCAGCCGGACTTTGCGTCGGGTGGGGGCAACTTTGCTCAGATAAGAGATGCTTATTTTGATCTGGCTTTGGATAGAAATTTAGAGTTTAGAGTCCGTATTGGTCAGAGTAAGGTTCCATATGGATTTGAAAACCTGCAGTCAAGCCAAAACAGGATACCACTGGATCGAAACGATGGCCTCAATAGCGCTGTAGCAAATGAAAGAGATATTGGTGTATTCTTTTACTGGGCCCCTAAAAAAATCAGAAAACGGTTTGAATATATCAACGCTTCCGGTCTGAAAGGATCCGGTGATTATGGTGTTTTAGGTATTGGATTGTACAATGGACAGACAGCTAATATGCCTGAACAAAATAATCGCCCACATATAGTAGCCAGAGCTACGTATCCTTTCCAATTGGATAATGGGCAGTTGATAGAGGCCTCCATCCAGGGCTATACAGGGGATTTTGTCATCAATACGAATCTGCAGGACATCAACGAATTCAGAGAAAGTAGAATGGCAGCTAGCTTTGTCTATTATGCTCAGCCATGGGGTATACAAGCTGAATATAACATAGGCAATGGTCCGGAATTTGACCCCAAGACAATGACAGTCAGAAATAGTCCACTATCCGGCGGATATATCCAAAGTATGTACTTTCTCAGAGTCGATAGACAAGTCTTCATACCATTTATCAGATGGCATGTGTATAGCGGAGGTAAAAAACACGAATTGGACGCCACCAGACACCGAGTCAATGAACAAGAGATAGGTGTAGAATGGCAGCCACACCAAAACTTTGAATTGGTGATGATGTATACTTTTTCTGATCGAACCTTCGAAAACTCCCTTATGCCTATTAATCACCAGCGAGGTAGATTGTTGAGAATTCAAGCTCAAGTTAATTTCTAGTCTTTGGTTTGTCAATTGTTAAATTACTATATCTAATCTACCTCATTAGTGACGAAACCGGCATATCGCTTTTACTTGTGCTGTTTTCTATCTTAAGTTAAGCTCTTTTTTAACTGATTTAAGCTGATTTTAAGGTCAGGTTTATCTCTTTTGCAAAATTTTTGCCTGTTGAAAAAGTATTGTTTCCTTTTGGTAATGTTCTGTGTATGTCATAGCATAGTAAGTTATGCACAGAAGAACTTTGGGCCTACATTACCCGAGCCAATGGTATTTGACCTGGTCAGACCATTGGGTGCCGAGAAAGGCGAAATAGAGTTTAATACGTTGGCTATTTTTCCATTAAGGAGAAAGGGTCAATACAATGTGCACTGGGCCCCGGAAATAGAGTGGGCATTTGCAGATGGCTATGGAATTGAACTTGAATTACCCATGGTGAATGGACAGATAGAAGCCTACAAGCTTGCACTTCAAGGAACATTTAAAAACCCGGGAGCAAGTTCATTCATTCACGGCTGGCAGTGGCTATCTGAATATATTGTAGAAGAGCAGATTAAAGAGTTTAATCTACTCTACATTGCCGGCAAAGAATTCAGCAATGGGTACAGTTTTCTTGGCATGATGGGAGCGAGACATAATCTATATTTTGGTGACGTGGAGCGTAGGTCATCCTCAGACTGGGATATACTTTTTAATGGTTCTTTTAATCGGAAATTATCCGAGACTTTTGTTCTTAGTCTTGAGGCCAATTATGGTTACCTTATAGGTCTGGGCCAGGATTTAAGGTTGACGCCCCAGATTCACTATAGGATTAGTGATTTTTTATATGTTCAAGGTGGTATAGGCTATGAATGGTATTTAAATGAAAGGCAACCCATTTTTGCTACACGTGTTATTTTTGAGTTTTAGCAAGACAGATCTTTGTTTAGAGATATTTTGCCTGCCAGCAATAGTTGCTTGACGTTTGAGATAGACAAGCTTCTCTATATTTGCTGATAATGGCTCAAATAAAAAGCCACAATCAAAGTATGATTGTGGCTTTTTATTAGTTTTAGATATATGGGTTTGCTTGGGCTATTCGTTCGTACTTTTTACACCGGTTACCAATAAAGAGACATTATTATTAAGAACCTCCACAAAGCCGCTGTTGATGGTATAAACCATAGCATTGCCGTCTTCTGTTTTGATTTTTACCTCTCCTGCTGATAGAGCAGATACGATCGGAGCGTGGTTGTTGAGGATCTCAAACTGTCCACCTGATCCCGGTACCTTTACTGCAGAAGCTTCTCCGCTGTACAGCTCTTTTTCCGGTGATAAAACAACTACTTGCATAAACTTAAGATTTTAATCAAACGTGTTTTTATATTTATGAAGCAGACTCTGCTAGTAATTTCTTACCTTTTTCAATAGCCTCATCAATAGAACCTACAAGGTTGAATGCCATTTCAGGATATTCATCTACTTCGCCATCCATGATCATATTAAAGCCTCTGATGGTCTCTTCAATTGGTACCAATACACCAGGTATTCCGGTAAATTGCTCAGCAACATGGAACGGCTGAGATAAAAACCTCTGCACCCTTCTAGCGCGACTTACGACCAATTTATCTTCATCAGAAAGCTCTTCCATACCCAGAATAGCAATGATATCCTGAAGCTCATTATATCTTTGAAGTATGTTTTTCACCCTCTGTGCACAGTTGTAGTGCTCATCACCAATAACTGCCGGGTCTAATATTCTCGATGTAGAGTCTAATGGATCCACAGCCGGGTAAATACCTAGGGATGCAATTTTTCTACTCAATACCGTAGTGGCATCCAGGTGAGCAAATGTTGTTGCCGGAGCAGGGTCAGTCAAGTCATCGGCAGGTACATAAACAGCCTGTACCGATGTGATCGACCCCCTCTTTGTAGAGGTAATCCTTTCTTGCATGAAACCCATTTCTGTAGCCAACGTAGGCTGGTATCCCACAGCTGAAGGCATACGACCTAGTAGAGCCGATACCTCAGATCCTGCTTGAGTAAATCTAAAGATATTATCGATAAAGAATAAGATATCTTTACCACCAGTCGGGTCACTCATGTCACCGTCTCTGTAATATTCAGCAACTGTTAGACCTGATAAAGCCACTCTCGCTCTCGCTCCCGGAGGCTCATTCATCTGTCCGAATATAAATGTCGCTTTAGAATCTTCTAACTCTTTTAGGTCTACTTTAGATAAGTCCCATCCGCCTTCTTCCATAGACTCGATGAACTTGTCGCCGTACTTGATGATACCCGCTTCGATCATCTCTCTTAGAAGGTCATTCCCCTCACGTGTTCTTTCACCTACACCAGCGAATACAGAAAGTCCTCCATATCCTTTTGCAATATTGTTGATCAACTCCTGAATCAATACAGTCTTACCAACACCGGCACCACCAAACAATCCAATCTTACCACCTTTAGCATAAGGCTCGATCAAGTCAATAACCTTGATACCGGTATACAATACTTCTGTAGCTGTTGATAGCTCTTCAAAAGTAGGAGGCTTACGGTGTATAGAGGCTTTCTCTTTAGTTTGTATTTGAGGTAGACCATCTATAGTTTCACCTACAACATTAAATAATCGACCTTTGATCTCGTCTCCGGTTGGCATAGATATGGTTTCTCCCATATCGACGACTTCCATACCTCTGGTCAGACCATCAGTACCATCCATTGCAATAGCTCTTACACTATCTTCTCCCAGGTGTTGCTGACATTCTAAAACCAAATCTTCGTGACCATCGCGCTTGATAACTAGCGCATTAAAGATATCCGGCAATTTTGAACCCTCTTTTGAAAAAGAAACGTCTACAACCGGACCAATTATTTGAGTTATATGACCTGTATTTGCCATGTGTATATTTGTATGTAAATTAATACGTTTTCAAAAATCGCTGCAAAGATATATTTATTAATTACTAAAGAAAAGAAAACAGCCATTATTAGCTGTTTTTTTCACCCCCGGCTATGTTTTAGCGTTTTGTTTTCAAACGTGATGCACTATAAACGATACCACAAGTTCTATATGTTTCGTTTTGTTGCTTTGGTCATCACCCTCCTCCTGTCGTCGTCGGGTCGCTACGTTGCAGGGCTCCCTGAACGGTCGGCCTCTGCTCCATTACCATTACGCAGAGTCTGGCTCCTGGCGTCGCCACCCTTTCACATCGCTGATGCAAATCTTCAGTAGAAGTGACATTTTCAAGTGTACCTACAATACTTATTGAACTTTAGAAATTATCTTTACTTTTGCGGGTCTATAGGAGGTTATAATAAGAAGTCTTAACATTGGATATAGCAATTAATCTTATTCTGTTTATTATCAGTTTGGCTGTCCTTTTGAAAGCCGCTGATTGGTTTATTGATGCAGCAGAGCGAATAGGCCTTTCTTTTGGTATTGCACCATTCATTATTGGTGTCACCATAGTATCGTTTGGGACATCCTTACCGGAGTTGGCTACATCCATCGCTGCTATTTATGCAGATTCTTCCGAAATCATCATTGGTAATATCATAGGATCAAATGTTGCCAATATCGCACTGGTCATTGGTGTCATGGCCGTAGTAGCCAAAAATGTAAATATTGATAATGATATCATGCATATTGATATGCCCAAACTTTTGGCATCGGCGGCCCTTTTATGGTTGATTCTTCACGATAATAATGTCAGTCTTTTTGAAGCCATCATAAGTCTTGTTGGTATTTTAATATTTATAGCATATTCTGTATCGGCAGACAGGTTGTTGACTAAAGGCAAACGTCCGATTGTAGTCTGGTATGATTATCTTATTTTGATCGTCGGGGCCGTACTCGTATATTTTGGTGCGCAGTTTACCATAAAGTTTGCAACTGCCTTTGCTGTTCAAGTTGGCATGCCTATGAAATCTATCGGTCTTACGCTTATTGCCTTTGGTACCTCGCTTCCTGAGTTGGTTGTGAGTTTACAAGCTGTAAGAAAAGGTAAAACAGGTATAGCAGTAGGCAATGTACTGGGTTCTAATATATTTAATTCATTTTTGGTCCTTGGTGTTCCAAGGCTCTTTGGTAAGATGGTTATACCGGAGACCATTCATGATTTTACACTTCCGTTTATGATGATATTAACTCTGCTTTTTGCGTTTATGTGCATTACCAGGAAGATATCTTCATGGGAAGGCTGGATGTTGCTGCTGATGTATGTATACTTCATAGTACAGGTGTTCATGTAGAAATGTAATTGCATTTGCGTTGGATCAATACCGTATAAAATAATAAACTATATGTCTCGTTTTTTCTCTATGAATCGACTATACCTATTTATGAGATTATCGCTAATAGCCACTGCATTGTGGAGCTTTTCATATACGCTGCAAGCACAGGTTACCAGTGGACTTATCGCCAACTTCAACTTTGCAAACTGTGAGGTGGCTGATCAGACAGGGAATAACGAATCATTCATCGTGGGTATGCCCCCAATGTGTGACTGTGGCATTGTGACAGATGCTTTAGAGTTTGATGGGTCTGACCAGTTTATCGTTGTGGACTCTGCTTCCAATATAAATGCCTTATTTACAAGGGCGAGCTTTTCGATATCACTGTATTTCAGACCTCTGGCTTCAAATGGCAATATGGTATTATTCAGCAAGCGGGAATCCTGTCTTGTTGATCGCGGATTTGCAGTTTACTACAATGCAAACTTTAATGAAATCACGATAGAGTTTGAAGAAAATGCAACGAACCGCATAAGGGCATCACATCGCCTGCCCGACGATCGTTGTTGGCAGCACCTTGTCATATCTAGAATAGGTACGACAGTGAGGCTATTTGTCAATGGAGAAGAGGTCATTCAAGAACGCTCAGGATCGGTCATACAGCTGACCAATGAAAGGCCATTTGAAGTTGGTACCGGACCATGTGTAGGTACAACAGCAGTGCCTCTTAATGGGCTGATCAGTGATTTAAGGTTCTACAGCCGAGATTTGTCCCAAAACGAGGTCAACCAGTTGTTCCGCAACCAGGATAAAATCATCAATAGAGATACTACAATATTCCTGGGACAGGAGGTACAAATACTGGATGGTCCAAATTGCAGCAATAATATACAATGGACACCCACCACAGATATCGATGATCCATCGGTCTCTGATCCTATCATCACACCCCAGCAGACCAGAGAATACGCATTGGCTATAAACTATGGCATTTGTACAGCTAGAGATAGCATTTTAATAACAGTAATAGACCCTACGACCCTAGACTGTACTGAGCTTCCAATGCCCAATATTTTTACACCTAATGATGATGGACTCAATGATGCCTATGGGATCAGTAACCCCTTCACACTGGATGAGCTTGTATCTTTTGAAATATTCGACAGGAACGGGAATAAGATGTTTTCTACTAATGACCCTTTAGAAGAATGGGACGGCAGCTTCAGAGGAGAACGCATGCCACCAGGGGCTTACCTGTACATGATAAAATATGTTTGTGATGGCGAGACCATTGTCAAGACTGACAGCTTTCACTTAATGAGATAGCAAGTGAATAGATGACATCAAAGCACAAATCATTTCCAGCTAAAGTCATGCTGTTTGGCGAGTATACCGTCCTTCATGGATCAGAGGCTATAGCACTGCCAACCTCAGGTCGTCAACTGTCAGGACACTGGGAAGTAGGCCATGAGACAAGTCCGGGCTCCCACATGCTTCAGCAGTGGATACAATACCTAAGAGAAACTCCTCGTAAGTTTACCGCATTCAATTTTGACGCATTTGAAGAGGATCTGTCAGAAGGTCTTTTATTCAGTTCAAGCATACCTATGGGCTATGGCATGGGCAGCTCAGGCGCTCTTTGTGCGGCTGCACTTCACCGATACGGACATGATGTAGATCGGTACTCAGTTGAAGAGACAAGAGAGATTTTGGCGACCATGGAGTCTTTTTTTCATGATAGCAGCTCGGGCTTGGACCCATTAGTCAGTTATTATAACCGAGGGTTCAAGGTGTGCACTGATGGCAGCTTGTCCATGCTTGATGAAAATGCTAATCAACAACTCAATGGATTTTACCTTTTGGACAGTCAAAAAAAGCGCAAAACGTCGGAGTGGGTAAATCTATACATGAACAAATGCGAAGATGCCACCTTCAAGTCTGCAATGCTTGAATTACTCAAAGCCCAGAACAGGGCTATCACAGCATGGGAAAATAATGATCGGGAAGCCATGTCGAAAGCTATATCTGAGATCTCCTTATTACAGTGGACATGGATGCAAGAGTGGATGCCAGAGTCCATAAGGCCTATTTGGAAGGCCACGCTTCACGCTGAGCACCTATCAGTTAAGCTTTGTGGGGCAGGTGGCGGAGGCTACTTTCTACTATTCGACCCTGATAAAGTATATAATGGTCGGGGAAAGCTCATATCTCTTACATCCTCACAGATATAATCGTAAACAATTACATGATAAAACCTATTTCGTACATTTGTGACGTCAATACAAAAGTACGATGCCATTAGACCAAATTGATGTTGATAAATTAGAAGAAAAGAAAGATCAGGAAATGGGGTTTCTTGATCACCTGGAGGCACTTCGGTGGCATCTGGTCAGGTCTGTGATTGCCATTTTTGTTTGCGCCATAGTCGTATTCTTAGCCAAGGATTTTGTGTTTGATGTTGTGATTTTTGGGCCCCGGCACCCCGACTTTATTACATACAGAGTCGTCTGCGCCATAGCTGACTTCCTTTGCTTTTCGCCGCCGGAGTTTCAGATCATTACGCGTGACCTTGCCGAAAAGTTCTTAGTACATTTTAAATCTTCATTGGTCATAGGTTTTATTGTAGCCTTTCCATATGTATTTTGGGAGATATGGCGGTTTGTCAAGCCGGCACTTTATGAGAAAGAGCAGAAGTCGGCGAGGGGCATTGTACTAATTTGCTCTCTACTATTCATCATAGGCGTGTTGTTTGGGTATTATGTATTGTCGCCGTTTTCCATTTCATTTTTGGCAGGATATGATGTCAGTGGTATCATGGCCACACCGACGCTGAATAGTTATATGATGTACATGGTCATGTTTACAATACCCATAGGGCTTGTATTTGAGTTGCCGGTCGTGGTTTATTTCTTTTCTAAGATAGGATTATTGACACCTGACGGACTCCGACAGTATAGGAAGCTGGCATTCGTATTGACTATGGCGGTGGCTGCCATCATTACTCCGGCTGATGTCATTACCATGTTTTTAGTTTCATTACCTCTCTACATATTATATGAGTTTGGGATCATGGTATCCGTAAGGGTGCAGCGATCTCAGCAAAAAGCACTAAAGAATTAGATGATATGCAGCGTTTGTCCAGTAATAGTACACTATTGTTAAAGGTTTTTTTTCCTACATTTTGGTCGATATTTTTCGGTGCATTAGCATTGGCTTTTTTGTTTGCGGACTATGCCGGCCCTGTCTACCTGCATTCATTTGGCTTCAAGGTCGGAGTGCTTGCTTTTTATGTCTCAGGTCTGGCTGCCATCTACTTCACCATATGGCGACTGAAGCGTGTGGAGATTGACGAACACTTTATGTACGTTACAGATTATTTTAAGACAGCTCGCTATCCTTTTCACAATGTAGATGAGATCAAGTCTTCATCCTTTCCTTTTGCCAGACTAGGCCGCATCACCCTCGGCGAACCCGGCATTTTTGGTAAGCGTCAGTATTTTATACACAATAAAGAAACATTCGAGAGGGTCATTCTCAATCACCCTGAGCTACTGACCAAAGTAGTGGATGGTGATGAAGGTTAAAGATACTCAGACGGCTAAGTATTTTCTCAAGCACCATGGCCTAAGAAAGGATGCATGTCTCAGCACTATTCATGTTTGTACAATATGCAATTGAGAGTAATTCGCTTTGTCGCCTTGGGCATCACCCTTCGGGTCGCTACGTTTCAGGGCTCCCTGAACGGTCGGCCTCGATTTCGCTAAGGCTACATCGAGTCTGGCTTCGCATTCGCTCCGCCACCCTTTCACATCGCTGATGCAAGACTGTAGGAAAAACAACATATTGGAGCAAACCACAACACCATGCATGAACTGAAAAATCTTAGAGCCTACATAGATGCCAAGAATATCGTCGACTTATATTTATTTGATAGTTGTTTTTGTACTTTTTCGCCATTGCCTTTAAGGAATTATAAGTGCCTCCACATATTCAAGGTTAGAATGGGACGATACTTGTAAACCATCTGTTTGAGGCTTCAAGGTTTTTTCTAGATAAGCACATGTGATAAATAAAGTTGTATAGATACTTTTTTGTTTCAATTATTTTGTTTATTTTTAATATTGCACAACAGTTGCCTTGTTAAAAATAGAATATTTAGCTCAGAGAAAATGGATGTTTAAGTGTTCTATTTTGTACTTGTCCAATGTTCTTTTTGCTATTGCGGCATGTGGCAGAGTTGCATCAAGAGAATGGAATAGTCATATACACGACGTTAGGCTCTAATTGATATTTTTAGTATACTTTATCCAGTTGGCTGGGTATATGTCATTATTAAGATCTAAGTAAAGGGAGCTGAAGATGTAATACGGGCGTTAAAACCTGAGTAAGATGTTTAGGATATTTTTCTGTAAAGTCACCAATAATTATTAATATAGTAAAAACAAAAGCCATGAAGAACCTCATTTTATTTTTAATTGCTCTACCATTTGTTTTCGCTTCTTGCGCCGATGATAAACCTCAGGAATTGTCACAAGAAGAATTAATGGATCTCAAATTACATGAAAGTCAACCTCGACCTGCTGAAGTCATACCTTTGGACAATCCTATTCATCAACAGATATTACTTCATGAAAAAACCTGGGATGACATGTACGTTTTCTTCAATGACAACATTAGTCGTTTTCAAGATGAAGCGTATTACGATAATTTACTACACTTCAAGACCTCGCTGGTTGAATATAAAGGTTTTGAAGATATTTCTGTCGATCAGCAAAAAAGCTTTTTAATCGAATTACTAGAGCTAGAACGCACCCCAAGTTTACACTCAATAGCCCAGTTCATCGCCTCGAGCAATGACCTTTCTGAAGAAGAAAAAAGTGAATTTGCAACCGGCTTTCTACGGTTAAATGAGCAACATTTAGAATCGGCCTCGCCAGAGTTTAGAAGCAAAAGGCTAGAAGACGAGTCGTATTCACAGGCATTAGAAACTTTAAATCAAATGGTCATTTAATAGTCCTTATCAAGTACTTCCGTGCTTACTTTCGTATCAGCTTAGACTTATCTTGTCAAAAATCACCTCAGCAACACAGCCGCATCTCCAATAAAACTTGGAAGAAAACAAGCACCTTCAAGCAACCGACAACTGGCAACTGATTCTTGCGTGAGGGATAGAAGCGATATGAGTGACTGGCGAATGGACAGCAGGAATATGTAGGTGGGGGCGACCGGAGGAAGCCACCAGATACATAATGACTGCCCAT
>SLDF01000282.1 GCA_007125435.1 Saprospiraceae bacterium | reverse complement strand
CGCACTCGCGATTTTATCTATGATACCTACCTCAAAACCCATGGCATAGATGATGGTATGGAAAGCTATAATCGATTGGTCAAGATGGTAGTCGCCTACAAAAGGGCTAAACGGATTTAATAGTTTATTTCATTAGATAGCTGCAAGTCTCAAGCTTCAAGCTGCAAATTTTGTTAAGGCTTTACAGAGCATTGCGTTTATGTCGGCGCTCGACCGTCGACTAGGTTACCTACGAGGGATATACGTTTGGCTACTGCCTCGCTCGGTAAGAACTATTACCCCTTGTCACTAATCATCAATATCCATACTCTTCTGCGTGAGGGATAGGAGTGATATGAGTGGCTGGCGAATGGATAGCAGGAACATGCAGATAGGGGCGACCGGAGGAAGCCACTAGATGCATAGTGACTGCCCATGAGACAGTCAGGAATACAAGCGGATAGCCCAGTCCGTAAGGACACGCCCAAAAACCTATAGCTCCTGAGAAAACATACTGAATCGGCATGTCGGCAGTAAAATATTGTAATGTAATATTTCTGTTTGGAAAACCTGATGGGTAAGCACTGGGTTTTACACATAATAATCAACAAGCTGATTGTTAATGGGCAAAATAAATGACCGATATGATTATGTGGTAATAGGTGCCGGTGGGGCTGGTATGCAGTTGGTCTATAGGCTCATTATAGAGGGCATCTTCGAAGATCGCACTGCCCTCATTATCGATCCTGATACAAAAGAAAAGAATGACAGGACCTGGTGCTTCTGGGCGAGGGATGGAGATGATATAGCTGAGGCATATGCACCTGTGATATCGAAATCCTGGTCATCATGCCTCGTGGATGGAGACGTACAATCCTTGAAGCCTTATACCTATCATCATATTTCGGGGATAGATTTTTATAATTTCGTCAAGCAGTCGTTGAGTGGCTGTGATGGTGTAGAGTGGATTTATGCATCTGCTGGTCACGTCGAGCATTCGGATGATGGAGCAGTCGTGTCTGTAGGTGATAAGCTTATTCAATGTGGATATGTTTTTGACAGTCGGATACCTGTATCTCAGAAAGAGAAGCTAAAAGTAGAAGGTATGGTCTGGCAGAGTTTCTATGGATGGCGTGTAAAACTGGATAACGCTTTACTGAATGAAGAGGCATTTACCATGATGGACTTTGGTATTCCACAGCAGGGTAGTACACAGTTTATTTATGAACTGCCTTACGGACGAGATGAAATGCTTGTAGAGGTTACGCGGTTTGATAAGCATGCCATCACCAAAGACGAAGCCGAAAGGATGCTGTCAATACACATGAGCGCCTACGGGTGTAATTATAACATATTGGAAAAAGAGGAGGGAAAGATACCTATGACTATGGGCTTGCAGCCTGATAAGGCACATGTTCATCTAAAAAACCGTCACATTCACATAGGAACGGCTGGAGGAGCCGTAAAGCCTTCGACAGGGTATGCCTTCAAATCTATGTACGATCATGCTTCGCAAATAGCCCATGCTATTAAAGAAGATCAAGATTTGCCTGTGATAAAGCAGGAAGGACGCTTTGCTTTTTATGATCGTCTACTATTAACCATTCTCTACATGATGCCTCAGTGGGGTAAACCTATATTTACAAGCCTCTTATCAAAGGTCAGTATGGGGCGTGTTATAGAGTTTTTGGATGAGCGGACTAATCTTGCAAATGAGATTCCCATTCTGTGGTCATTGCCATTTAGGCCATTTTTTAAGTCTTTATACATTAATTATTTGGCACCTGTATTCACTGATAGCAAGAGGCTGGCGACCGATCTGGTTACATTGCTTATCATGGGGGTGTTGATTGGTGTGTACAGTTATGTCGATGACCCTCCTGCTAGTCTGGAGTTGTCCATATTGTTAGTAGGGCTTGTTTTTCCAGGTATACCACATGGGAGCTGTGATCATGTCTTTAGCTTGGGAAGGCAAACCAGTGCACCTAAGCTAATGTCGTTCGTTATGACCTATCTTTTGGTCATGGCAGTGGTTATAGGGGTTTGGCTGGTCAATCCATTGGTGGGTCTGGTCTTGTTTTTAATATACTCTGCTTGGCACTTTGGTGAGACAGATACTTTACATTGGAGTGTTTATAGTCCCTGGACTGCCTGGATGCATGGCATGGGATTGCTCCTGTTTCTATTGGCTTCGCATCCTGTGGAGACGGTGACATATTTTGAGTCCTTCAGGGTGTTTGTATTGTCAGATGTTCTGATTAACTATCATGTAGAATTAAGTGTTATTGGTTTTGTTCTTTTAGTACTTCCGGGTATATTATCCTCTATATGGACTAAGCCATCATGGCTAATTACTGTTCTGGTTGTTTCTGGTGGGCTGTTTTTGCCATTGCTGCCTGCTTTTGCCCTGTATTTTGTAGGGTTGCATAGTTGGAGGGGGTGGCGACATTTACAGGATGGGCTAGAGATATCTTCTATCGAACTATTTAAGGCCTCCATGCCATTTTCTGTGAGTGCCTACGTCTTATTTATATTATTATTTCTGATGAGTCGACTATATGCCTGGGATATTGAAGGCTTAGTGCCTTGGATCTTTATTTTCATAGCAGCCATTTCTGCACCTCATATTGTATTGATGCACATATTCTACGATAGGGCAAGGTGAATGATTAAGTCGCCTTTGTTGCATAAAGGAAGCTATAAGGAAGTCCATTTAGAATGTTATCTTTGTCCCCTTTAGAACAGGAAATAAGAACACATTTCAAAACGGACAGATGGAAGATTTTACCAAGCTCAAAGTTATTTATGAAGATAATCACCTGATAGCAGTAAACAAGCCGACCGGCTATCTGGTACACGGTGATGGATCTGATGCACCTGTCCTTGCAGACCTCGTAAAAGCTTATATAAAAGTGAGATATGATAAGCCCGGAGATGTTTTCCTGGGCGTGATCCATCGTCTGGATAGGGTGGTCAGTGGGGTAGTGGTCTTCGCACGTACGAGCAAAGCATTGGAGAGAATGAATAAAGCCATGAAAGAAAGGACAATAAAGAAGACCTATCTGGCTTTAACGGAGACTGTCCCTCCAGATAATAAAGCCACACTGAAACATTGGCTCTTAAAAGACGGCAAGAAAAACAAGGTGAAAGTCTGGGATCAAAATCCTGGTAAAAAAGCACCGGACGCTAAATTGGCAGAACTGACCTATGAGCTTAAAATGAACTATGCCGGTCTCAATCTACTAAAAATTGACCTTAAAACAGGTCGCCCGCATCAAATCAGAGCGCAGTTGAGTGCAATAGGCTGTACCATTAAATTTGATCGTAAATATGGGTACAAAAAAGCACACCCCTCAAAGCTCATCCTTCTGCATGCATTTAGAATGTCATTTGAACACCCTGTCAAAAAAGAGCCGGTTAGCATAACTTGCCCTCCTCCAAAAAGCGAAGGATGGGAGTTTTTTAATGTCAAAGACATGAACGATTAGTGTATGTCGTTGTTTCTAGGTTTTGATACTTATGAAACAAGATATCACGACCTTTTTACTGTCTGCACTAGTTTTTTATATGCTGCACTACTTGAGCCCACTTGTTGCCGGTGTAGTATTGCTCTCATTTTTCCTGGTCGATTTTAAAAGTGTAAGATCAATTTTTACCACAGTTAAGCACATTCAAAAGACGATGGATATCAGCTTGAATGCTGTCTATCCGACGATACCATTAATATTTTTCTGGATGGCTTATGCCGTAGTCCAACTTATGGGCGTATTTTACATCTTTGAATCATTGAGTATCTCAAATCAGTGGCTCAAATGGATTTTCCCTGTTGTGATTGTGAAGTCAGTTTACCTCATCTATCAGCTAGGTCGTAATGTACCTTTAAAAGAACTAATTTATACCTCGCCTCAGGACATGCGAATTACATTAATGCTGGCTAGTGTGTATAGTGGCGTGTCGTTTATCGCATTCTATTTAGAAGGGCTCGCAAGTCATCAGCCTTACGAGACTGCTGTCGGCATTGTGACTTTAGTATCCCTGGTTATTATTGCATGCATAGCCAGTATGATCCCACTCATTCTTTACAGGAAGATTTTTTCGATGTCAAGAAGGTGACTATGACTTTTTTGGGCATCACCCTCCTCCTGTCGTCGTCGGGTCGCTACGTTCCGTGGCTCACTATTCGTTCGGCCTCGATTCCGCTTGTGGCTGCATCGAGTCTGGCTCCGCATTCGCTACGCCACCACTTCACATCGCTGATGCAAAGCTATCGCTAAATAAAACATTACAACTGTAAAATTATCAAGTTAGCTTCCAGGGTCAATGAATCGTTATATTAAGGAGTGTAGAGAGCCCGGGGTTGCCCCTGTCTACAATATTCAATACATAGACACCCGATGATAGTTTTTGCGGTAGCTCTATGCGCAGAGGCTCTCTGTCAGAGATTATTTGCTGGCCCAGATTAACCATCTGACCATTCATCGATGTAAGATATATATCAATGGCCTTAACACCTCGTGCTTTTTGCTCTAGATGGATAGTAGAACCAGCGAGGGTGAGTGAAGGGTAGACCTTATACTGATCGGCATCGGCATCATTCCACCTTACACTTATCAGCTTGCTATAGTTATAATCACCGTCATTGAAAACTGTCCTGAGTCTGTAGTAATTTAGGCCATCTAAAGGATTCCGATCTATGGCGTAGAAATCTTGCTTTTCATCACTAGGCTGGACATCTAAAACCTCGACCTTGGCAAAGCTTTCATCTATTAGTTTTTGTACCTCAAAGGTCTTTACTGCTTTTGTATTATCCACTTGCCAATCCAGTCGGATGCCACTTTTTTCTTTACTTCCTAGAAATGATAAGATGTCAACCGGCAGGAAAGTAATGTTTAATGAGGTGACATAAAGCCCATACGTCATATCGGATGTAATGATATTACCCGAAGGTAAGTAAGGATAGGTTCCCCATGCGCCATTGAATCCCGAGTAACTGGTATTATCAGGATACGTATCGTAAAATGCCACTTTGAATGGGCTGGCCGGGTCTGCTATATCATAAACTTGAAGACCATCATGGTAATAAGCTATGTAGACATAGTCACCCAGAATAAAAGGATTGTGAGCTATACTGTTGATGTGATCTGGAGCTAGTAGTGTAGATCTAAATGTATCAATGACGAACATGTCGCTCAGGTCTTCGACACTGCAGGTTTTGACTGTCTTGCCAAAATTTTCATCACAGAAGACCATAGTGTTTTCATCGTCAGTTAACCAGCAACTATGATTGTACCCCGCATCAATATAATTAGTCAAGGATCCCAAAAGAGCGGGGTTGTCAGGGTTTGTGAAGTCGTATACATACATGCCATTATTGCCGTGATTACAAAAGCCGATATTGTTGCGAACATGAAGGTCATGTACATAACCTCCCGGAAGAGGCGGCATTCCGATTTCAGGCGGATTTACAGGGTCTGCATTGAGATCATATATAACAAGCCTTGCCGGAGAAATATTAACACCGCAGGCATAGAGTCTGCCAGTGAGTGTATCGATCCATACATTGTGAGACCTGGTAAATTCGCTCGTGATTTGATTGGCTAGTGTGACAGAGTTTGGCAGATCGGACAGGTCAAAAACAAGTAAACCTTCATTGCCAACATCTGCGACACCATAGGCGTAATGGCCGTATGTCTTATAGTCTCTCCAATACGAATTGCCAACACCTGACGGAGCCTCTATTGCTGCAATTTCTTCTATATTGCCAGGGTCTGTGACATCTAAAAAATGAACTTTCCTGATAGAGCCCATGATGGCATATTCTTTACCATCAGCTGCATAGCCCCATATATCATTGTATTTTTGTCCGCCAAAGACTATCAGGGTTGGATCATCCCATTGACCCAGTAGGTCCATATTTAAAGAAGCCTGACCGGACAACCATGACACTATACCGGAAAAACAAATGACAAATAGAAGTCTCTTATTCATATTTTTAAAAGTCGTGATTAGCAAATAGGATTAAGCGCTTAAGGTTGCAATTAATTGGGTAGGGTTTGCTGGTATAGATGAATGCTCTTGACAAGTATCAAATATATATACAAGATTTTCTTGTTTTTAGTTTGTTATTATTGCACTTCGTATTCGATTTGTGTAAAAAAACGCCTATCCAATGCACCTAATGATTTAGCTACCTCCGGCGATATTACCGCTATGACCTCCTTGGGATATGTACCTTCAGGAATGTGACCAACGACTTTGGCATGGACTGTTTTACCGTGCATTGGATTAGTAATAGCAATGATAGAATTGAGAGGAGCATGGTGGTGCATAATGAACATGCCACTAGCAACATCGGTGTCCTCAAACCACATCGCTACACCCTTTTGAGAAACAGTCGCTTTCTTTTCTTTCTTCTCTTCAAAGAGTTTATCAAATGCGACTACCATATTTTTCCCGGATACACTATCTTCTTTGGATTCAAACTCTTCTGTTGTGACCATTTTGACTTCGTCTTTTTTTGCTTCGCTGAGATAGCCGATAAACAATTCTTGGTCTATAGATAGATCAGTGCTAGTCAATTGATTGATGACCATGAGTTGCTCTTCTCGCCACTTAAGGTAGACACGGGCAATTCTGAAGAGGGTTTCTTTAGGCTGGACCTTGTAGTATAATGGCTTGCTACTTTCAGAAGGACTGGCTACGCTTAATTGGCTTATATTTAATGGAATATAAATGGTGTCTCCAATAGATAATGTGCTCGCATCTAATCCCTCATTAAAAGATAATATGTCATCCACATCAGTTTTAAACGCTCTGGATAGGCTGTACAGTGTACTGCTCGATGAGACGATATGTGGAATGACCAGTTGATCATCAATAGCCACTAGTAAAACTTTATCGGTGTCTGACTGAGCATTTGATTCAGTAAATGTAAACCACAGCAAGCTGAGTAGTGTCGTGACAAGATGTATTTTATTCATAAGATTATTTCTTAACTTTATCCCGATAGTAGACGACTGCAAGGTTTAAAAGTATTTCATTGATACTTCACTTTATCCATTTGTTGGTATTGTCGTCGACCAATCACATTACAAAAATAAGTAATATATTGTCAATGACGCCATCTTCTGATGAAAAAAACATGGTATTGGGTATAATACCTGCAAGATATGATAGCAGCAGGTTGCCGGGTAAACTACTCAAGACGATTAATGAGAAACCCATCCTGTGGTGGGTGTATCATAAAGCTGTACAATGCCAACAAATAGATAGAGTATTGGTAGCCACTGATGACGAGCGCATCGCTAGTACTTGCGAAACTTTTAACATGCCATATGAATGGACAAGCCGAGAGCATACAAATGGAACAGATAGATGTGCTGAAGTGGCAAGTCGCCATGAGCAATACCAATGGGTGATTAATATTCAGGGGGATGAGCCGTTTATCATTCCCGGTGAAATTGATAGTATTTTGTCTGGAATGCAAATTCGGGATGTGCCTATAGCTACCGCAGCGACCCCCATACTTTCTACTGAAGAGCTAATAGACCCTTCTAAAGTGAAAGTCATTCTTAATGCCCGATCAGAGGCCATTTATTTTAGCAGGCAGGCTATTCCTTATGTGCAAGGTAAACCCTCTGACAAGTGGTTAGAACACCATGCCTATTTGAGGCATATAGGCTTGTATGCATTTAAGCGGGATATAATTCTGAAAGTCAGTCGCTGGTCATCACCTGCTATACAGTTGGCAGAGTCTTTAGAGCAATTGAAGTGGCTTTACGAGGGTATTCCGATTTTTGTTAACGTTGGTGATTATCATGGTAGAGGTATTGATACTGCAGATGATCTAGAGTGGGCTAGATCTCAGTCTCACCTACTGATTTAGCTTGGCTCTCATCATACGTTGCAGATCAATTCCACTTTTCACAATGAAAACCCATAGTAAAGTCCGGGGATAAATATAATGTTAATTAGCAATGCTTAACTTGTTTAAAATCAGCATTCTATATACTTTATGTTTGAGTAGAGATAGAATTCTTCTACAAGACAGAACCGTCAAAAGATAAAGGCAGAAGGTGGCTCACGCCATCAATGATGTAGATAGGGCCGGTTTCGCCTTGAAGGATAAGCTGAATCGGCGCTGTCTGTCGCTGCTCATATTCTGCTATGGATTGTCTGCACGCGCCACATGGTGTTACAGGTGCTATGATTTTCTGGATGGCACTCTTAGCTGTTATAGCTATTTGCATGATAGGGTCTTTGGGATGATTGATGACACAGTTGGTCAACACTGTTTGTTCGGCACAGACGCTTATCGGGAAGGAAGCATTCTCTTGATTAGCACCTCCGACAATCTTCCCACTTTTCAGTTTTGCTGCTACGCCTACTTTAAATTTAGAATATGGAGAGTAGGACCTATTTGCAAAATGTTTGGCCTGTAAAATCAGCTCTTGATCATTAGGATGTAACTCATCCAGTGATTGGGCGACTTTATAGACGATGTCTTGCTTGATGATTTTCATATGAAGCTAATGTGATTATTGACGTCTTTCCTGGTTTGATTGCCATATAATTGAAAGACAAGCAAATAAATACTACAAATTTCGTGCCTATTGAGAGAGTGTCCATGGCGCTATACGATAAGAGATCTATATATTCTTCGGTTACCACTTTACTCATATTGTTGTCACTCTTTTATCATACACTTGTTTACCAGACGCAATCCTGCATATCGTTTTTACTTCACAGTTGCATCAGCGATGTGAAAGGGTGGCGACGGCAGGAGCCAGACTCAGCGTAATGATAATGGAGCTGAGGCCGACCGTTTAGGGAGCCCTGGAACGAGTCTGAAAATAGTCGTCGTATGATCTAAGTCGCAGCTATTTTGAGTGAGATCAAAGAAAGAAAATGCACACATAGCCCAAGCTATATAAGTATTTTTTTTCGAAGATATCGCTCAAAAGAGCAAGACTTGGGATCATTAAGATGGCAATTTTCAGACTCTAAAAAGCGACCGCGCGACGCAAGGAGCGGGGTGATGTCCAAAAAAGTATTAAAAATAATTCAACCACACTATACCACTTTTCTACAACGCAATATGATGACCATCAGTGTTTTACCGGGGTAGGGAGATAATTCGTATTGTTAAATTTGCTTGAGATCTTTTATTTTGATCAAATAACAATAAATTCGCAATTGTTTTTTGACTCTCTTGAATAGATCGAATGAAAGAAATACTAATCATAGGTGCCGGGCGTTCGGCGACGACTCTAATAGATTATTTACTAGAAAGGTGCGGGCAATTTGATTGGCGTGTGACCATATGCGACATGAACCTAGATCTGGCTAACTCAAAGACAGGCGGTTCGGACTTTGCCAAAGCTGAGGCATTGAATATTAATGATGCTGCAAAACGAAGTGCATTGATTAGCAAATCTGATGTCGTGGTGTCTATGCTACCACCTTTCATGCATACCAAGCTGGTTGAAGATTGTATCAGGTATAAAACACCGATGGTGAATGCGTCCTATGTCAGCGAAGAGATGCAATCCTACCAGGATGAAGTATCTAAAGCCGGTATTCTATTCCTATGTGAGATGGGGCTTGATCCAGGTATAGACCACATGTCTGCGATGGAACTCATGGACCAAATAAGGGGTGAAGGTGGAAAAATCAAGGGTTTCAAGTCTTATACCGGTGGATTAGTAGCTCCGGAGTCAGATGATAATCCATGGCATTACAAATTTTCATGGAGCCCCAGAAATGTTGTCGTAGCAGGTCAGGGTACAGCTCAGTTTGTAGAAGACGGACATTACCGGTTCATACCTTACCATCGCATATTCACCAGAGCCAGGCCGATATTTGTTCCCGGGATGGGGGAGTGGGAGAGTTATGCCAATAGAGACTCTCTTTCGTACAGAGATAAGTATGGCTTACATGATGTGGAGACTTTGTACAGAGGAACAATACGCCATAGAGGCTTTTGCAAGGCATGGAATGTATTGGTGCAACTAGGGATGACGGACAGTCATTTCAGTATTCCGGATGATAAGCACTTTACATATAGAGATTTGCTGGAGTCATTTTGTAATTCCGGTCCAGAGCCGCTAAGGAAGAGAATTGCGCACATGACAGATTCGCCCATCGATGACCACATCATTGATCAGATAGAATGGTTGGGTTTGCTGGATGAAGTTCCCATTGACCCTGCTTTCAAGAGTCCTGCTGACGTACTGGAAGATATCCTATTAAAAAAGTGGAAGCTCAGAGCAGAAGATAAGGATATGATCATTATGCAACATGAAATTGATTATACACGTGATAACAAAGCCTATCAGCTGAAATCTACCCTTTTAGAGATTGGAGAAGATAATGTCAATACAGCCATGAGCCGATTGGTAGGCCTGCCGATGGCAGTATATGTAAAGCATTTATTGACAGAGGGGACTTCACTGCAAGGCATTCATGTGCCGGTGGTCAGAGACATTTATCAGCCTGTATTAAAAGAATTGGCTACATTAGGGGTTACATTTAGTGATGTAACTGAAGAAAAGTAATGCTAAAAGGCCGAATTCAAGCGCTCATTTTTGACCCCATTCGCAGCTTCCAGATGATGCACATCATGAAGCAAGGTGCCGTCTTCTTGAGCGGTATCATCTTAGCCTTCAGTCATTGGTCTATTGAAGACATTGGCTTTTTGGAGTGGTTGTTTTTCTTAGCCTATTCTTTTTCTTATTTCTGGATATCAGGTATTCTACAGGGGTTCCTGGCATCAAATGATAGGTCTACAAACCGTGAAGGTGGACTGATTTGGTCAGTTTTTTTAGTGCTGTCAGGTCTGGGACTTTTGACCTGGTTGGCATTTGTCATTACCGGTGTTGTGTATGACGGATCTGATGATCATGCACTTTTGACCTTCATCCTATTTGGTGGTTGGTCATGCTTCAATATAGTAGGCACTTACTTTCCTTATGTGCTCTACGTGCGCCAGAAAATAAAATGGCTGAATATTTATAATGCATTCTACCTGATGACCTACATCAGTATTTTTATTAGTTTGGCTATACTCCAATATGATTGGTACATATTGCTGTCGCTTTTATTTCTTTTTGGTTGCATCCAGTTTGCTGTCTTGATAGCAGTGATATTCTCTATATCATCTCCGGTTTATGATAAGCGTCTGATCATCAATCTTGTCAAAGAATACTTACCCCTCATTGGTTATGTAGGTATTGGCGGGTTGGCAACAGTATTTGATGGGTGGCTTATCCACTTGTACTTTAGCGATTCAGAGGTATTTGCAGTCTATCGGTATGGAGCAAGAGAATTGCCACTGAGCCTTGCTATGGCAGCAGCATTTAGTCATGCTATGGTACCTTATCTATCAGATAATCAGGAGAATGGTCTGTTTCAATTAAGAAAGCGGTCGAAGCGTATCATGCACATATTGTTTCCTATATCGATTCTGTTGTTATTGTTGTCCGGTGATTTGTTCAGATGGTTGTATGCTGATAGATTTGAGGCCTCTGTCCCCATCTTTGACCTCATGTTACTCCTGGTCATTTCTCGTATGGTGTTTTCGCATACATTACTTATAGCCTTCAAGAAGAATACGTTTATTTTTAAGGTATCACTCGTTGAATTGGGCGTCAACATTGTATTGAGTGTTATCTTTATACAGTGGTTTGGTATTCTTGGCGTAGTTCTTGCCACCATTATCGCATACGCTATTGAGAAGATTATATTTGGCGTCCGTGTGCAGCGAGAATTTAATCTCTCACTTGCAGACTATACCTCAGTGAAGACCTGGGCAGGTTATTCAGGAGTGCTTCTGATTAGCTACCTGGTAAAATATCTTTAGGCCACCTCTGATAATTCCTGAGTTGAGCTGGAGCATAGAGAATTTTGATTGGGCATCACCCTCCTCTTCGTTCCGGGTCGCTATGCTTCGGGGCTCGCTGTTCGCTCGGTCCTTCGGACTCACTCGCTGTTCGCTCGTGACCCACTACGCAGCGCTGATGCAAGTCGCTAGTATTAATGGCTACCTCTAATAATTTCTGAAGTGAGCTGGAGCATAGAGAATTTTGATTTAGACGACTTGTGAAGAAGGAACATAGCCTTAGCTACGTGACTGATGAACAAGGAAGTATAAATTAAAATTATCATGCAGCAAAATTG
>SLDF01000186.1 GCA_007125435.1 Saprospiraceae bacterium | reverse complement strand
CTAATTCTGTGAATCCTGATCGCAAGGAAGAAAAAAAGAAAAATTCAAGTCTAAAGGCAAAATAGTGGACTAACTTGTTAGTACTGTTCTGTCTGTTTCGTGTAGCTTGAAGCTTGAGGCTCGCAGCTTCTTATAGCTTGCAGCTCGCATCAGCGCTGTGTAGCGGGTCACGAGCGATGAGCGAGTGAGTCCGAAGGACCGAGCGAACAGCGAGCCCCGGAGCATAGCGACCCCCTTATCCATCTCCTCAAGACGTTGAGGAGATGGATAAGGGGGTGATGCCCAAGGAATTAAGCAAAGCATACCCACCAATTGGAATTCTGTTAATGCAAGGGTTAAATTGATTTTGTCTGAAAAATCTAATCTCGTATTGATGACCTTTATCCGGGCCATTCTATAAAGTATTAAACAGATTAAAAAATCAAAACCATAAGACATCATGACAATACGAATTTGCGCCATCCTGCTATTTTTTCTCAGTATGCAATTGATCGCTTGTACATCCGGTGATGGGCACGCTGATTATTATAGCCCATCCGAGTCGGATATTAACGTCCTGTCATCTGATAGCACACCTTCTGCACCTGCAAAGAAGAAGTCTACAAAAACCAAAAAAATAAGTATTCGGGACAAAACGCTGAAAATGCCCATCGTGTCAATGCGCCTGCCAGAGGGCTTAGATGTCCATCACAACATTGCTACGGACTTAAGTAATGGCTTTTACACATCGTATGATCTTACTATAGTGAATCGAGCGGGTCATAAGGCTACTTTCTTGCCGGACGGTATAGAGTTTGCCAGAGCGCATGATGGGTTCGGCGGATACTATGGGGAGGACTTGCTGTCCACTCTACGCCATATAGCTCACAGCTACAGTACTTATAACAGCCCAGGCGTTAGATTTGAAGCTAATGGGCCTAAGAAAGTGGCCATCACATCAGAGCATCAAGAGCTTTATCAAATGGCTTCACAATATCGCGCACAGGGCTCATCAATTGAAATGTACGAATGGGCATTTACAGGGCCAAAGTCTGCAGGAAAAGCTGCTTTTGTCATTGTGGACAACACAAGTCAGTATAGAGGAGTTGGCAACTTCACCAGTGTAGGAGCCATCATGTCAGGTCTATTTGTTGAGGCTGCCCCCTCTCAGGTAGATCAGTTCGAAGCATTGGTCTCTACTATAGACATGGAATACAATCCACAATGGCTGCAGGCAAGACAACAGATCAAAGCCAACGTAATGGAGCAAATGAATGCAGGCCACCAACAGCGAATGGCTGCCAATAATGCATCATTCAGGGCAAGTCAGGAAGCTCACAAACAAACTCAAGCCGCTTATCAAGCTAGCAATGACGCATGGTACGACAGAAATCTCGGTGCCGGTAGCCAGTACAATTCTAGCGCTGCATTCAATGACGCCATTACAGGACATACCAGCTTCAATGACCCGTATAGCGGTCACCAAATCAAACAAGAGGGCCACTATAACTACTGGTATACGGATGGTCAGGGAGAATATTACGGTACGGATGATGCATCATTTGACCCTTCATCCCTACAGGGTAACTGGCAAAATGTCCAGCCTCTGAGTCCATCAAGTCAATACTAAGCAAAAAAGAGTGTCCTCATCAAAATGTAATGCTTATTCTATTGGCCCCCGGCTAATAAACTAGTCAATCGACTTACAACCTCGCCATAAACATACATTGGCGAGGTTTTTTTTATCTTTTTAAACTCGAGTGCGATCTAAACCTTGACTGTTTTAATATCCCTAGAAGTCAGTGCATGACGCTACCAAGCCACCTTAACCATTGAAAATCAGAGACTTTGTCGGCACATCTTGATGTTTTTAGCTTTAAAAAGTTACCTTTGCATCTGTTAACGATAGCAATACTTTTACAACTGGTAGAACTTATCTTATGCGCAGTGGGCAATACACTTTATTTTTATTGGTTTTTTTATTCATCACATCTTGTGTTACCCGACCGGAAGATTTGATTATTGGCGACTGGAATGAAGTAGAATGGGACTATGAAAAGTTTGATGGCTTTTCGCCGAAAGACTTTAAAAAGATAGATGGTATAAACCTTCGCAACTACTCAGATAGAAACTTGATAAGACATGAAGCTGAAATCTGGACTTTCCACCCTGATGGTACTATCGAGCTAAAAGAAGATAATGGAGAGGTCATCACCAAGGCCAGATGGCTGCTGAAAGGCCGAGGGCATATTTTAAAGATCAGATACGATGAGAAGACATTTGAGCTTTATGATGTGAAGCGGCTTACAGAAGACGAAATGACCTTACATTACGATATTGGCATGGAAGTCAGAGGTATTGCGAAGCTCGGTTTTGAACGGAATAAAAAAGAAGAATAGTGTTAAGAAAATATAGATCTCAGAGGTCATTAAAGCACAATTTACAGTTAGCAGGCACCACAGCCACAGCTGCCGGCATGGTCAATGTCGCCAGTGTCATTGCTTTCTTTGCCTTTACGTCCAATGTGACAGGGCATATGGCCATATTCAGTGAAGAGATCGTAAAAGGGCACTGGCATCAGGTCATCATTGTTTTTTTATGGCTTTTTGCATTTTTATTTGGTGCATTCCTCTCTAATTATATCCTTCTGACTTTCGATAAGTTCAATGATTACCTTAGGCATGCTCTTCCCGTCATTTTAGAAGTATTGGTATTGGCCGTGATTGGCTTTTACGGTGATCTTTACTACATGGAGACCCTGCGCGAGACAGAGTATCTTGTCCTGGGCTTGCTTTTTGCCATGGGCTTACAAAATAGTCTTGTTGCCACCATATCGGGAGGTGCAGTAAAGACAACACACGTGACCGGACTATTTACAGATCTCGGTATGGAGATCTCTATGTACCTCAATCCAAAGTTTAGGACCAATAAGGAGCTTATTGATAAGCTACGCCTTCACTTTGTCATTGCGGGTTTCTATTTCAGTGGAGGATTGCTCGGAGGTTTCCTTTTTTTACAATTTGGCTTTAAAGTCTTCTATGCTGTTTGTATTGTTCTTCTTGTTGTATTGCTTTACGACTACTATAAGCTGATAAAGTACAAGTTTCTCAGGAAGTCTGATACCTACTATAAAAATCTTATATTGCTCAAAAAGGGACAGAAGACGCCTAAAGAGAAGAAAAAGCTGGCAGAAGAGATCATCAAAAGAAGAAATCCATAGTCAATATGATATCCATATACATCAAGACAAATGATACACTATATATAAAAGATCCTGAGAAATCAGATCTGGGTAGAAAAATCGTAGAGTCAAGTATAGAGCTCATACACAATATAGGCTTTGAAAAGTTTACATTTAAAAAACTGGCGGACGAAATAAACTCTACTGAGGCTTCAGTCTACAGGTATTTTAAAAACAAGCACCAATTGTTGGTCTACTTAAGTTCATGGTATTGGGCATGGATAGACTTTCAGATCAAGTATAAGACTACGAATATCCCCGATCCATACTTAAAGCTAAAGATAATCATTAAGGTTATTTCAGAATCATCCCTGGCAGATCCCAATATCATTCACGTAGATGAGAGTTTACTGCACAAAATAATCATTTCTGAATCCTCTAAGGCTTACCTCACCAAAAATGTCGATCGGGAAAATAAGGAAGGCTATTTTAAGACGTACAAATCCTTATGCAATAGTATTTCCAGAGTTTTTCTTGAGATTAATCCGGATTACGCCTATCCGAAGACACTGGCAAGCAATTTGATAGAAACTGCACACGAACAAATCTTTTTTGCTGAACACATTCCTTCACTCACTGACTTACGCGTCAGTGATAACGACTATAGGGATGTATGCAGTTTTTTAGAAAATATGTTTCTGAAGATATTAAGCAAATAATTATAAAAAAATGAATAATATGAAAGTACACACAGCAGAAACTCAAGCATCATTAACTCCGGCAAGGGCTCTGGAGCTTTTGAAAGAGGGAAATCAAAGATTCATCAAGAACCTGAAGGCCAATAGAGACCTACTAGAGCAAGCCAATGAAACGAAAGATTCACAATGGCCTTTTGCCGTCATATTGAGCTGCATTGACAGCCGCACATCGGCTGAATTGATTTTTGACCAGGGTCTGGGAGATATCTTCTCCGTCAGGATCGCCGGCAACATTGTCAACTCCGATATCCTGGGTAGTATAGAATATGGTTGTAAAGTTGAAGGCTCAAAGCTCGTTGTCGTCCTGGGTCATACTACATGTGGTGCTGTAAAAGGCGCATGCGACCAGGTAGAATTGGGACACGTCACTCAACTACTGCAAAAGATTCAACCATCTGTTAATGACGAAAAAACAATCACAGACAAAGAGCTGCGCAACTCTAAGAATCCAGACTTTGTGCAAAAAGTCATTATCAATAACATCAGAAGAAGTGTCAAAAATATTATTGATAGAAGCAGGGTTCTTTATAACATGATCGAAAAAGGCGAAGCTGGTATAGTAGGTGCCCTCCATGATTTGGAATCCGGTGAAGTTACCTTCTATGACGACACTTTCTTACAATCTAAAGAAGACATTGAGAGACTCAAAGAAGGTCGTATTAACCTTATCAGGTAAGTGGGAGTTTGTAAACGATTATATCATTTTCTAAGTGGTTAAAAATGTCGTTTTTCTCGATATGCATCGTCGATGTCATAATATTACATAAAGCTTTTTGAGCTCCATGGGGGCGTCAAAAAGCATTCAGCTGAGATGATATGTTTTTTCAGTAGAGCTGTCCATCAGAAGCGCTTACTTCCATTTGATATTACAACCTGCGGAAGGGTATTGTTTCTCCGGTACAGGTCTGCCAGCTAATATGGCATCCAGCGCCGCTCGTAGGTCTTTACCTGTCAAAGGAATGTCTGTTTTGGGCCTCGACTCGTCTAGTCGACCTCTGTAGACCAGCCTTAGATCGCCGTCAAATACATAGAAGTCCGGCGTACAGGCTGCATCGTATGCTTTTGCGACTTCTTGACTCTCATCGTATAAGTAGGGAAATGTATACCCCTCTTTTTCAGCCAGGACTTTCATCTTATCCGGGCTGTCCTGAGGGTAATTATCTACATCATTAGAGCTGATGGCAACGAACGCTACACCTTTGGACTGGTATGTCTTTGCCAGTCTTACGATCTCCTCATTGACATGGATGACGTAAGGGCAGTGATTGCAAATAAACATGATAACAGTAGCTTGGTCTGATGCCACGTCTTTCAAGGCAATATCTTTACCCGATACAGTGTCCGGTAAAACGAAGTCAGGTGCTTTTGTTCCCAGACTAAGCATATTTGATTCTGTAAGTGCCATAATTTTTTTATTTATAAAACATGAATGGATTTATTTGGTTTTGTTTTCCAATTATTATTTGGCAGTTGTCGTTAACATCTGTCGGCCATCACACTACCCATTTGAGAGATGCTTGATAAAAATCAGTTCTTGATCTTTTAACTGTCTTTGTCTCTTTCTCGGTAAATTCCTCTTGCTCAAAGGCCCGAGGGTGAGCCTATCCATTAACTTAATGGGCAAACCCAACCCTGCTAAGTCTGCCATCAAGCGCACATCATCTGATTGGTACATTTCTATTCCTATGGATGGAACCTTATGGCTTGTCTTTATAATATTGATACGCTTATATATTTTAGCTTCATGGTCATAGAGCAGCTTTTGTTGAAGCATGGATAATAAGTCTTCATCAGGGTTTTTCATAAGCTGTATTTCAAACAAGGCCGACAACTTGATTTGCTTGCTTTGAAAACCTGTTACAATGGTCTTGTCATTGGTCAGTATCACCAACCCCGCCGTAGATGGTTGCAAATCAATTATAGGTTGCAGTTCATAGTCACGGATCATTGTAGCGAGCTTTGGAAAATTTGACCATTCATCTGATTGCACATCGTGTAGAGATAGCCCCGGTGGTTTATTAAACACCAGAGTTAATGGCTCCACCTCTCTCACAACCGGTTTTTGGTCTACCATAACTTCATCTTCTCCGTTGACATCATGTCCGGGATTGGTTATCACTTCACCATTTACCTGAACCCTGCCCGCTTTTACAAGCACTTCAGCTTCGCGTCTATTACAAAGTCCGGTTTTAGCCACATACTTATTTAGTCTCATGACTCAAAGTTATTGACTTCTTGTCAATACCAACAAAGTCAGCCACATAATTTATATGCCGGAGAAAAACTACAAGTGAAAAAGGAAAAACAGGAGAAAAGAAAATAAGAGGAAAATCAGGTGATTGCCTTTTGAGATAAGATGGCAATAAGCTTGAAGTAAAGCTCTTCTTCATTGATAGGCTTGGTCACTACAGTTTCAAAAAGAGCGTACTTGGGATCAGAAATATTTTCGATCATAATATCAGCAGTGAGGGCAATGATCGGTATATCAGACCTTTGATCTGAGAAAGATTTTAATTTTTTGGCCAGCTGAAAACCGTCCATTTTGGGCATCATTAAATCCGTAAGCACCAGATCAAATGTTTCACTGTTCAACTTATCAAGCGCATCCTCCCCATCTTCTGCGCCTTGCATTCTTCCATCCCATTTCTGAATCAGCAAACCCATCAGCTTTACATTGAGTGGATTATCATCTACAACTAAAAACTTCTTGTTTTTGATGATAGAGGAATGCTTCTTGTTGTCATTGGTCAAGCTTTTATCAACGCCATTTTGCGAGGGATCAACGGGTCTGCCTACCGATGGTGACATTGTATATGGTATCTCTATGCTAAAGGTAGACCCCTTACCATATGTGCTTTTGCAGTATATTTTACCTTTTTGCAGCTCGACCATCAGTCGACATATGTATAGTCCCAGACCAGTGCCGCCAACCTGCTTTTCTGTATCACTGCTGTAATACTTCTCAAACAGTTGGTCCATTTTATCTTCCTTTACACCTGCTCCGGTATCTTCTACATCAACCATTAATCGGGCGATACCGCCCTTCTCTTTTTTCATGTTGACAATGACCCTGACGTGGCCGTCGTTGGTAAACTTGACAGCATTGCTCAATAGGTTGAGCATGATCTGTCTTAATATTAAGTCATCTCCAATAAATTCAAGATCATCGTCGATATGACTTTCTATCTCTACAGGAAGGTTCTTTGCTCTTGCTTGTAAGTCGATGGTATATACGACATAGTCAATGACTTCATTAGGGTTAAATGGATTTTCGCGTAGTTTGAACCGACCACTTTCCAACTTGCCAATGTCAAGGATGTCATTGACCATGCTCAGTAATACTTTTGCAGAAACCTTTGCGGCATCAAGCATATCCCGCTGATCGTCATCGAGCTTCGTCCTTCCCAATAAATCCGTAAAACCGACAATTGAATTGAGTGGAGTCCTGATTTCATGGCTCATGCTGGCGAGGAAATTGGTGCGCTCGTCCGCTATGGCTACTGCCTTTTCTTTAGTTACCAGCAATTCGCGCTCGTACTCAAAGTTACGTTTTAAGAACCATGCCATGATGATGATGATCAATATGATGAGTGCTGCATTGATCTTATTAAATTGACTGATCGAACTCAAGCCGGATTCCATGTAAGCCAATTGCCTATCGAGGTGAAGCTCATTGTCTAAGGTCTCAATACTTCTCGCCCTGGCAATGATGTCATTTAAATCTGCCTCTATATTTGAGTGCTCTCGCATCAAAAATCCAATGGCTTCTTTCTCTTTGTTTCTGTCTTCTATGATGCGCTGCAGCTCTCCACTATAAAACTGCTCAGTCCTACTCAGTATCTTATCAAGCGCATACTCTAATACAAAGTAGGCCTGACTCCCGGGCTCAATCACTATGACGGAGTCTATTGCAGTGTCTTCGTCAGGCATAGAGGCTGTAGCACTATCGCCATCGCTACCCTGATCAATCAAATCCATCAATCTGTCCGGCGCTTCCTCTTCAGCACGTTTTTGTGATTTGGACTCGTGCATATCATCTTTGACAGATGACTGTCCAAACCAGGCTTCGCGGTCTTCCAGGGACTTTACGATCAGTGAATCGTTTTTAAACGCATCAAGGAGACCTGCCTTACTCATTCTGCGCAGATAACGGTCGGCCGTAATGTCTGGAAGGGGGTCAGTAGTACTAAGCGTATCGGCAAAGGACTTAAGCTTTTGGTGACTATTCTTTACACTTCTTGTTAGGTCTTCTTTGAGTGTTTGTAGTGCTATGACCGATTGTGATACCTCTTGGGCCATTGTATCCTTACCTAAATAACGCACATAGTCATTAAGCTTTTCTTCTACGGTGTTCAGCTGAGCAATGTAAGCTTCTCTTGACGAGCTAGCTCTAGTGTCAATATACTCAGATAGATGCACTTGTAAAGACTGGATACTTCCTGTCAGCAAGTCTACCTGCCCAAAATCAGGTTTGCTCTTGGCTATAGCCACCGCCGAGTCCTGAATGGATTGACTCTGCTGATTTAATTTAAATGTAAAGACCAATAGCGCTAGCAATACTGCTGCGAGCAGTATGACAAGCAATATTCCGGTCTTTCTTGGTCTTACCTTCTCCATTTTGTTTGCTGCATATCAATTTTAAATAGGAGTACAAAAATAATGTCGTCCTACAATTATTTTTGACCTATTTAGTAAAGCAAAGCTTTTTCCCTTTTGACATGCTTTTTTATTGTAATATGTTGATTATCAACAGATGAAGACATTTTCAAAAATCGAGGTGGTTTTAATACTCAATCAACAACTTACATATTTAACTTTAACGTAACGCAAAAATACATTGTAAAAAGAGCAATATGTCCTCTATTTATTGAACGCCCTTGTTTTTTGAGTGACACTACTTACAGTCGAGCGTTTAAAGCAGCTTAAAAAGATTCTCGAAGACAAATTTAGAAAGCAGAACAGTGTGAGTGATCATAAAAGAGTAGAAGCGCTCCACTACATATCATAATACCTATTGAAAAACGGGGTACGCAATCCAACGAAAAACCAATCAAACGGTAGCGCTTCTTCATCTGTAGGGTTCCTGAATCGCTCGCGTCTGATCCTAAAGCCGGCCTCCAACCGCATGCCTGTGCTGATATTGACCATGTAGCCGATGGACCATTGGGCATTTACAATAGTGACCGGATTGCCCGTAGGCATTTGGTAGCCCAGATTACCCAGTGGGCGATCGAGATAGGATCGCCTGATGTCATTACCCAGATTGATACCCGCTGTATCCCTTCCGGCGACACCTGCAGAAAACACCCATTCTGTGACCCAGCGCTTATAACGTGCTTGTCCGTGAAAAATTAATTCTTGAAAACCGCTGCCCCAGGGGTGCGCTATGGGATAATTCAAGTGCTCATAGTTCGATGCCCGACTTCTGTGGCTATATACAAAAGGACGCACGCGGTTCCATTCCAGGCCTATGGTATAATTGACGTCTCTCATATAGTTGCCGTACATGGCCCCGGCCTGCACGCCGAATAGATTCAGCCAGTGACCATCACGCCATGCTCTCAGGGCATCAAGCTTGAAGTCATCGACGATGAATTGTCCATAGACCTTCAGACCATTGCCGATCCGGTATGATGATGCCAGCCCTGCTAATGCATTACCGCCGCCAAAACCAGCCTGATATTCTATGGTCCGGTAGAATATGACCGGATTCAAAAAGTGAACATTGAAGCCTGTAGCGGTGCCTATGGTATCCTGTGACCAAACATTAGCCTCGAAAAACTGGAAGTTCCATCGTGGTGTAATGTTCCATGACAGCAAATGCATGGCCGTATACTTATTAGGAAAGACATCCAGACCTCTCGCATCACTGGCATCAGCATGAATAGCCCATAGGTTGATGTACTTCACAGGCCCTAGTGTGGTCTCTATCTTAAAAAACGGAAAAGGCATAGAAAAATCAGATAAAAACAATGACCTATATCCCTCTCCCCAGAAGTGTTTACCATGCCCCAATGTGAAACTGAAGTAATTATTCGGCGTATAGTTGACCTCGCCCATCGCCATGGCAAAATCATGCCCTCTGTCTTTGAAGCCTCGCCGCCATCCCCAGCCGTGGGCAAATCTGGCATCGGCATAAAACTCATTGTAAAGCTGTGGAAATCGTCCTTGATTCTCACCGACCATCGTGTAGAAGCTAAACTTCCCAAAATTGCCATTGATCCAGACGCCTCGTCCATTCATGTAATAATATGGTATATCCCCATCTCCCGGCGCCATCTCAAAAAATGCAATCGGATTGATCGTTATATTGTATGATTCCGGCGTTTTGATCACACTTTCTTCCGTCAGTGTGATGAAGGACTCATTGAATAGCTTGCGATGTACCCACGACCAAAGCTTAGAGGTGCCATTATAGGTCTTGTGGAGCAATGCATACTCCTCAGCCTTGTCCGGCTCTATAGGAAACCGTCTGAATGGGGCCGCCGACCAGTCAAACTCCAAACTGTCCCAGGCCATCCTATCAAACATCTCATATCTGTACGGTCGAATACCCGTATGCACCCGCTTGCTCGGTGGCATTTGTAGGTAGACACTATTGACCATAAGGTCCTCCTGGCGGTCCATGAGCATATAGTTGTACTTTGCAAAGCGTACAGTATCTACCTCCTGTGCCCGGATGTCAACATTGGCCATAGCAAGTACGCACAACACCCACAGCCATTTACAGCGAATCATCAGGTACAACTCTGTATAGATGGATGGGGTAAATGACGTTTGAAACATAATATTCGGTATCATCTGTATATTCAGTCGTCAAAATTACATAATCTTTCTTTACCGCACTTGATATACACGATGACAATTATTGGATCGGCAATCATGGCAAAAAAGAAAAGTCCACCGGCCAATTGGCCAATAGACTTTTCACACCATTAAGTGGGTTCAGGTTTTACCGTATGCCCATTGTTTGTTTTTTTAAAACTGATAACCCACATACAGACTGATGGCACTTAACCAGTCATTGGTATCTGTTCTCCTCGATACACCGTCTATGTAGTCCGTGAGCGTAGGTGCAGTCATGACTTCCAGACCCAGCAACCAGTCATCATTCATATAGTACTTCACTCCGACCCCTACCGGAAAAAACAATGTATTCGTCTGACTGTCATCCCCGTAGCGTACATCCGATGTGCCGGCATAGTTGACCTCAGGACTGAAAAAGCTCAGCGCCGCACCCAGACTTATATAAGGTATCCACTTGCGCTCCAGCATAGGAGAAGATGTCACTTCATTTCCCTTAGCGTCATAAAGTGTCCCATAGTTACCACTCTTTAAGTCTTCGCGCGTTATCTCTTGTCCATTACCATCGTAATACTTCTTTTGTACCTCCCTGGATAAGATGTTGTATTCCAAAGCTGCACCAATATTGACTAATGTAGACGAAAAATCAACTAAAGGATCCACATTCGTGAAGTCCGTCTCGCGATCATCACCAGAAATCCTACCAAACTGAAACATACCTTTCACCGCAAAATTAGAGTGAAAGTTATACCGATAAAATGCACCAACCCCGATGTTGGTTTCACTTAGATTAGGAGCGGGGCTTCCGCTTACATCTCCCTGATAGTTCCATCCGTCCAGAGATAGACCGATTTCAGATTTTTGTGCAAATAATGCAAATGTAAAAAGGGTAGCCAATGCCATCGAAAATAATGTTTTCATTTGTACTTAGATTTTAAAAGTGTTGCAAAAAATTGTAAATGTTTATTAATGTCTTAATTGGATGAGTGCATATCAATCCAGTCGTATACCAAGAATTAGGTAAAAGTAAAAAAAATCATCTTGACCCCGACACATTTTCCATAAAATTTAAAAGAAATCATCACATATAATTTATAGCCATACTTTATTGTGCATATCCTCGGCCCACTTAGTAATACTTTTACAACAGTCATTTAGCTTCTTTTTTTATGTCGTACCCCCAAGGCTGCGGTTCATTTTGTCGCTTTGGGCATCACCCTTCGGGTCGCTTTTTAGAGTCTGAAAATAGCCATCTTAATGATCCCAAGTCTTACTCTTTTGATCGATATCTTCGAAAAAAAATACTTACGGAGTCAAGCTACCCTTGATGACATCTTCAAAGGCTAGACCCCTGCACTGCTTGATAATTTTACTTTATACTTCCTGCTTCATCGGTCGCGTAGCACTTGAGGCTATGCTCTCTCTTCAGCACTCGTCT
>SLDF01000268.1 GCA_007125435.1 Saprospiraceae bacterium | reverse complement strand
AGCGATTTCTATTACGGCTTAAAATCGACGAAGGAGATTCACGAACACAAATAAAGAAATCAAAACAGCGTGAGTAAATGGCTTCAAAATAAGGCGCTTTGCTTGATTTCGCTCATTCACCATAGGGGTGACTATGATTCAATCGCGAAATCACTTATTTTTTCGCCATTTAAACCCTCACTACGAAACCCTAATGCATAAAGTGGGTTAAATATTCAGGTAAAGCACTCATATTTAAAAGTGTGTATTTCAAAATGTCGTTTTTTCTGGTTTTGCATTAGCGATGTGTAGCGGGTCGCGAGCGCATGCGAGTGAGTGCCGTACCGTAGGGGAGGGACCGAGCGAACAGCGAGCCCCGGAGCGAGTCTGAAAATAGCCGTCGTATGATCTAAGTCGCAGCTATTTTGAGTGAGATCGAAGAATAAAAAATACGCGCATAGCTCAAGCTACGTAAGTATTTTTTTTCGAAGATATTGCACAAAAGAGCAAGACTTGGGATCGTTAAGATGGCTGTTTTCAGACTCTAAAAAGCGACCCATAACGAAGTGGAGGGTGATGCCCCAAGCGACAATATTAAATATACCCTATTAGAAATTATAGAGCTCTTCCTGTTTTTTATTTTGATTACTCTTGCTCTCCCCCCTTACATCTTCCCCAGTTTTTTCTTGAGCTCCTCTACCTTTTCTAATTGCTGGTCGATGGCGGTTTGGTTGCTCTCTTGCTCTTGTACATTGTTTTCAATGTCTTCTTTGGCTTTGGCTATTTTTTCCTCGTGGCTTTTGATAGAATTGTGCAATTTTTCATTGTCTCTTTCGAGTTTGTTTTTTGCACGCTGGAGCTGGCTGAGGTTCTTCTCTTCATCTTTGATTTTTTCTCTCAGGGCCTCGCGGGCTACATCTCTGGAAAAGTGGGTGAGTAGATTAGCGATGTTATCGGCTTTGGTGGAGTCTTTTTCCCAGTCGATGAAGCTATCCCCTTCCTTGAGTAGTAGGACGAATTGGGTGTTATTACCGGCTGAGCGCGTCAATGCGTATGCGTCAAGGGCCTGGCTGCTCACGCTACTCAAGCTGGTATTTGTGTTGGTGTGTTCTTTGAGCTTTCTGTTGTATTTATACTTACCTCCGTATTTGCGGATGTAGGTCTTCCATTGGCTGTCTACAAACTTGGTGTCTACGTCCTTGAGGATGATGCTGTATGCCGGCTGGGCACCTTCGCTTATGTTCTCTGTCAGGTAAGTTACTTGTGCAGAAAGTACAACAGCACAAACCATTAAAAATGCGGCGTAAATATATTTCATGTGTTTTCGTTTTTGACCTCTATGGCGTATAGTGGTATGTTTCTTTAATTGATTTACTAATACAGTTATTTGACGTTTGTCCTTAGTTAGGTGTTACTTCATAGACCTTATATCCTTTTGCCTCCAGGTGGCAAAATCTTAATCACTCATCAACCATACGCGCACGAGTAGTATGACGCCAAAGATAAAAAGGCCTATTCCAATTGCTTTTCTAAGTCGTAAAACGTTTTGAGGACTGATCCAGTTTCGAATTGTTTTAGATAATATAATTTTGAGGAGGTCAAAGATGATGACTACCACCAGTAGTGTGCCGAAAAACATCAACGTTTGCTGTCCTGTACCGGAAGACTGGGCAATGATGGTGCTCATGAGACCCAGCCAAAACACAACAGTAAACGGATTGAATATATTGACGACAAAGCCTTTTGCCGCCAATCTCATATATGGTGCTCGGCGTTGTATTTTAAGCCCGTCGTCTGCGATGGGTGCTTTGCTCAGAAATGATCCGATACCAAATACCATTAATATCACGCCTCCCAGTGTGCCCAGCCAGTAGGTAAAACCTTCCCACTGCACCAGCATGATGATGTATGAAAGCCCCAGCCAGGCTATGAAGATGATCAATATATCGCTGATCCAAACACCGGCGCTCAATGCCAGACCTGCCCTGAAACCACGCTCCACGCCTGCCTGCACAACAGCAAAAAACACAGGACCTATTAAAAAACTTAGTGTCAGCCCCGCTACTGCGCCCTTGATGAGGAAGTCCAAATCACTCACTGTAATGCGTTTTTACATACTGCTCCCAGTCAGCAAAGTTGTCTTTGGTCATGACTCTAGGAAACTTGACCTGTCCGCCCATCTTACCTTTTGACTGAAGATAGTCATAGAAAACACGCGGTGGTAATGGGGTGACAGATGGAGGATTAAGCACGGCCTTACGCGCTGAAGCGTAATCGTCGTTTACCTTCTTAAGTTGCAAGTCCAATTCTTTACTGATGATGGATGGGTTGTAGGCCATGGGCTCTGAACTGATGTACCACCGATGCGAAAATCTGGAACCGGACTTGATGCCGGCTACTACGAATTCTTTGACATCTATTTTCAGGCTCTCTTGCATTGCCAGTAAGCCTTGGTTCATATTGTCTATAGATAGGTGCTCTCCACAGATACTTAGGAAGTGTTTTGTCCTGCCTGTCACAAGTAGCTCTACTTTGTCCTTGTCAATAAACTTGACCGTGTCGCCTATCAGGTATCGCCAAGCTCCGGCACAGGTCGTCAATAGAATGGCATAGTCAACATGGTTTTCTACTTCATCGATGGATATGACCCGGGCTGTTGGTAATGGTTGACCTGTACCATCAAAGTTGTCACTATCGAATGGTATAAATTCAAAGTATAGACCGCAGTTGAGGTTCAGGGTCATGCCTTTTGCCTCCTGACTACTTTGATAGGCGATGAAGCCCTCAGAGGCCAGATAGGTATCTAGAAAAATAATCGGGCGCCCCATGACTTTTTGTATAGAATCTTTATAAGGGCTGAAGGCCGTGCCCCCATGAGCATATACTTTTAGGTTTGGCCAGATCTCGTGAATGTTGGACAGTCGATTATACTCCAGTATGTACTCGAGCATCATATGTATCCAGGATGGTATGCCGCTGATAAAACCTATATCCCATTTTGGTGCCTCCCTGGCAATCGCCAACATTTTTTCGTGGTAGTCTTTGATGGAGGCGATTTCCAGACCGGGTTTGTAGCGTTTGGCCATCCACACCGGTAGCTTGTGTACGAGAATGCCGCTGAGGTCGCCATAGTAGTAATGCTCGGTCTTGCGAAGATCAGAACTGCCTCCGAGCATGAGCACTTTTTTTGAGTACTGCTGTAGGGCTAAGTCTGAAATGGTAAGGCCGGAATACGTCTTTAGCCCGGCCAGGCGGATTGAGCGGATCATCTCGTTGGTGATCGGTATGTACTTACTGGGTGCACCGGTTGT
>SLDF01000245.1 GCA_007125435.1 Saprospiraceae bacterium | reverse complement strand
TCATTTCCTGATGATTTTTCTATCTGCGCATATGAGTACATACCGACTTCGAATGATTACCTTTTCCTCCATGATGGCGATACACTTAGAGCAGATGACCATTTATTGGCAGGTAACTATTTGATAGAGGTAGCTGATGACATCTGTGGCGTATTCACCACATTTAATCTAGATGTAAGACCTTGCCATGATTGTGTCGATCCTCCAATAACAGATACTACTATATGTGTCGGTGACAAGGTCAACTTGCCAGAATATGAAGACATTCCGGATTTTCGCATATATATGGATAATGAAGAAATCGTAGGCAACTCCATACAAAGTGAACATCCTGACCACATTAAGCTCACATTATTCTCTGACTTGTGCGGATGGGATATCCCTGCTGACATCTTCATTGATGAGTGTGAAGCTTGTGATGTCTACATCCCCAATGCCTTTACTCCAAACGGTGATGGCATCAATGATGTATTGACCGTCCATACCCCTTGCGACTGGCTGACTTACTCCATGACCATACACGATAGGTGGGGCTCTATTATCTTTTCGAGTGATTCGCCGAATTACCATTGGAATGGAAAGCGAAATAATCAACTCCTCGATGAAGGTGTCTACGTCTACAATCTTTCAGGTACCATGAGAGATGGTCTGGGAGAAAGAGAAGTCTCTAAATCAGGTACAGTTGTTCTATTGAGATAATTGGCATTGAATTGAAAATTATACCTCTTGAGTCCATTGCGTGTTTTCCTAATTTTAATATACATTCGCTCGATTAATTTTGTCACTACTTTTAACATGTAAGAGAGTAAAAATTGCACAAAAATCTTAGGTTACCGTTTCAATAGCCCGAGGCTGACACCCTAGACTAATATTATGTCATCGCACTGTAGCTTAGCTACGCTGCTACAGCGAATTTTGAGGTGACTCTGTAATTCTTTATAAAAGAAATTGATAAACCATTGGTTTTTGACATTGGCACTTCAAAGCTACTTTACTCCGCAGGATTGCATCAGCGATGCGGAGTGGATCACAAGCGCATGCGAGTGAGTCCGCAGGACCGAGCGAACAGCGAGTCACGTAATGAGTCTGAAAATAGTCGTCGTATGATCTAAGTCGCAGCTATTTTGAGTGAGATCGAAGAATAAAAAATACGCGCATAGCCATATCTACGTAAGTATTTTTTTTTCGAAGATATCGCTCAAAAGAGCAAGACTTGGGATCGTTAAGATGGCTGTTTTCAGACTCTTAAAAGCGACCCGACGACGTCAGGAGGAGGGTGATGCCCAAAGAAATAAAACACACCTATCATAATTTCATGACATCCTTGACTTTTAATGCCTTGACTTTGCCGTACTTATCAAGGTTGTCTTTACCGATGGTTTTCATATTGCCTACGATGCAGATGACTACATTGTCTTTTTCTACGTCATTTTGGTGGAAGTCTATGATGTCGTCAAAGCTAAAATCGCTATTTACATAGTCGAGTGCCTTGATCTTTGGATCTTCTTCATAGCCCATTAACTCCCATGAAGCCACAGAAGATGGCGCTGCTCTGAAGCTACTGCGTGAAGCATTAACACTTTTGGTCATGGCATTTTTGATGTTCTCTACTCTTTCTGGTTTTTGTGGCATGTCCTTTAGTAAAGACAAAAATACATCAATGGCCTCTTCTGACTTATCCGCCTGAGTCGATAAACCACAGACAAACATGGTGCCGGCTTTTTTGTTATTGGGCAGTAAGTACCGTCCGAAGCAACTGTAAGCTAAAGAGCGGAACTCCCGAATCTCCTGAAATACCAGACCTTCCATACCTCCACCAAAATACTCGTTAAATACATTGCTTTGAATTCTTTTGTCTTCTCCCAGTGGAGCACCTGGCGTCCAGATGTAAATCTGGCTTTGCAGTGCTTTGGGATCGTCGATGTAGTACACGGTCGGTTCATTGACATCTGCATAGGGTATGAAGTCGTTGAAGTGGCCCTCTTTACCCACCTTGCTCACCAATGGCGTAGACACTAATGATGTGCGGATGGATTCCGGGCTCTGTGTCCCTGTGTACATGACCTGTAGCTCGTATTCAAGTCCATCTAACAGCGCATTTATCAAGCTTTGTGAGCGTAGCTTTTTGATCTCTTTAGCCGATTTGCGCTTGATGCCAATAGACTCCTCTCCATACCGGCTATAGTCAAATAAGTAGCTTATCTTATCTGAGGCAGACTTTTTCTCGATTTTTCTTTCCTGCTTTATATCTGAGTATAATATCTTGATCTTATCGTCATTCGGTTTTAGATCGCTGATAAACTCGCTGAATAGTGCAATGGTGGCATCGTAGTTTTCTTCAAGTCCTTCCAACATTATGGTAAAGGTGTTATTATCACTAGTGGCATAAAAACTAGCCCCCAGTAGCTGCATCTGTTTATTAAACTCTTTTTGGTCCTTTGTGGATGTGCCCAATTCATTGAGGTGCATACATGCATAAGGCATCAAGTCATTCTGCCGTCTGCCTATGCCGTATTTGAATTGAATTTTAAAAATATTATTGATTGGATTATGTCCGTGGAAATAACTCACCTTATCGTTCCATTTTGCTTTCAATACATCTTTTTCTGATAATTCGTCTTCACCTACCATACCAACCTTCATATATAATGGCTCGATGTCTACTGTGTCTTTTGCCTTGAACTGCTGCGCATAGACTGATTCTGCCTCTGAGTTCTTAGGAATAATAGGATCAAATCCAGGCTTTTTAACCTTGTCTTTTTTCGGAAATCCGGTTCTAGACCGCAGTATGGCATAATTATCGGTGAAGTACTTATTGGCAACATCCACAATATCTTGCTTGGTGATGTTATCGATGCTCATTTGCTCGTCGACATATTCCTCCCACGTCTGGTTGTTGTTAAATACTTCGATCAGACTGTACAGTTTATAGCGGGGATCTTCCATATTTTCATAGAATGACTTTTTCATTTCTACTTTTGCGATCTCAAATAAACGGTCGTCAAAATCACCTTGCTTGACTTGATCTATTTTAGCCATGACCAGTTTCTCGGCTTTATTCATGGATTGTCCCACGATTTTAGGTATATACAATATGGTAATACTTCCCAGATCAACTTTGCTTTCTAACATAACTTCTGACGCCATTAGCTTTCTGTCACTTCTTAGTTCATCAAGCAGTCCTGTTTCTGCAGAATTGGAAAGGATCTCTGATAGAATCTCAAGCTTCATAGCATCTTCATGAGATGAAGGCACACCTTGATAAATAAAAGCACCTACTCTGATAGGCGTCAAGCGAACCTTGTGCTTTTCGACACCAGAAAACTCGTGAATCGGAAACTCAGGAAAGACAGGAGCGGACTTAGTCTCCCACGCACCAAAAGTGGCTTCTATCCACGGCTTGACCTCCACGATATCAAAGTTGCCTGTCATAGCAAGCGCCATATTGTTTGGTACATAATAGGTGTCAAAATAGGCTTGCATTTTTGACAACGAGGGGTTCTTTAAGTGCTCAGCACTTCCAAGAACAGTCTGTGTGCCATAGGCGTGATTGGGATAGGCAACTTCCTGCCATTTTTCGAAAATGGCTGTGAAGGAAAAGTCAGCATACATATTCTTCTCTTCGTAGACAGTCTCTAGCTCAGATTGAAAAAGGCGAAATACAGGATTGATAAAACGATGAGCGTACAGTTCGAGCCACAATTGCGTTTTTTCTCCCGGAAAAGTATTGAAGTAAACGATATTGTCATCATTGGTAAATGCATTCAATCCCGTCCCTCCAAAATGACTGACCAGGCGGTCAAATTCATTTGGAATAGCATAGTCCGCAGCTTTTACTGAGAGTTGATTAATTCTTCTCTGAATAGCTTCACGTTCAACGGCATCTGTTGTCGCTCCCAGATGATCATATGCTATGGCTATACTATCCAGATATATCTTTTCTGAGGGAAAATCTATCGTACCAATAGAGTCAGTGCCCTTAAACATCATATGTTCAAAATAATGGGCTATACCTGTAGCGTCAGCCGGGTCACATTTGGCGCCACCTTTGACTATGACTGCTCCGACGGCATTGGGCTGAGTTCTATCTTCTTGTAGGAATACTTTAAGGCCATTGGGGAGTACATATTCCTCAAAGCTTTGCATCTGAGCGGTCACTAATTGAGGAAAAAATGCCACTGTAAGCAGCAAACTATACATGAGTTTTTTCATACTATTATTTATATTTTGAGTTATCTTGAATTCAATTTTTGTCGCTAAGTTCTATTCGTCACATTTAAGATGCCGTCAATCCCTATTTGGTTGCGTGCAAATGCATAAATAATCGAGTTCTGAAAAGCAGCAATCAGCAGACCACATTGCCAAAATCAGTAATCAAGCTATTAAAGATTACTTAATGGCTTATCTATATATCAATTCCTCAAAAGTATATTTTTCGAGATAAAAATCATGCACTTCAGATTATTTATGTTGAACCTGGATTTTCCTCTTTTCTTTTTACCACAGGCTAAAGCCATGTGTCACTTCATTTATATCTTTGGAATCCTACCAGTTGACATCCTAGCTCTATCTATATTTGAGTACCATTGAACAGGGATGGAGCTATAGCTCATCCTTAGGGACACAGATTCAATTTAGACTTTAGCCGAATGGGTATACCATCTTTGATCAAAGGAGACCGCCTGGGAAGAACGAGGCTCAATAAAAATATCCATTTCATGAGCAGAAAAAAAACAAAGTGAAGAGATTTTGCTATTTGATGATTTTAACTTGAATTCTTGACCGTGATTGCAGGTATACGGAGGAGCAATGCATCAGCGATGCGGAGTGGATCACAAGCGTATGCGAGTGAGTCCTCAGGACCGAGCGAACAGCGAGTCCCTTAATGAGTCTGAAAATAGCCGTCGTATGGTCTAAGTCGTAGCTATTTTGAGTGAGATCGAAGAATAAAAAATACGCGCATAGCCAAAGCTACGTAAGTATTTTTTATTGAAGATGTCGCTCAAAAGAGCAAGACTTGGGATCATTAAGATGGCTATTTTCAGACTCTAAAAAGCGACCCGACGACGACAGGAGGAGGGTGATGCCCAAAGTAAAAAATAGGGTACATACAAATGCTTTTCATTTACCACTAAATGGCTATGATGCGACCATTTAGCATTGTAATTCAACCACTTAGGCAACTTGCTCTTTCAAAGCAGATTTCTGTCATTACTTTTATGTCACAATCTTAATTGGTGATTGTGCATACTAACCCTAAGCACAAACTTTTTATCAAGTTTTAAGAGCTTCACAATGGTGGGGCTCTTTTTTTGTCTTGTAAATACTTGTCATACATGTGCTTTCTGATCACAACCTTAAAATCTTCCTGCCTGAATGATAAATCCATTATCTTTACACAAAAAAATATATGACTAAGTACAAGGGCATAGAATCTCCTGCTTATGTGCTGGATGAAACCTTGCTTATAAACAATCTGAAGCTGATCAAGTCGGTGAAGGATGAGGCCGACATATCCATCATTTTGGCTCTAAAGGGGTTTGCTATGTGGTCGGTGTTTCCTCTAGTGAGCGAATATCTGGATGGTGCCACTGCGAGTTCTCTGCATGAAGCCATGCTCATTCATGAAAAAATGGGTAAAAAAGCACACACCTATTGCGCTGCTTATGTTCCTCGTGATTTCGAGGCGATAATGGGTGTGAGTGCGTATATGAGTTTCAATTCGCTGAGTGAGTATGAACGATACAAGCCATATGTCACATCTTCGTCTGATGTATCCTTTGGTATCCGTGTCAATCCCGGTTACTCCGATGTAGGGACAGATTTATATAACCCTTGTACACCGGGGTCAAGGCTTGGTGTACCATATGATCACTTTGATGGTGAATTGCCGGATGGTATAGAGGGCCTACACTTTCATGCCTTGTGCGAAAATGATTCTTACAGTCTGGAGCGGGTCTTGCTATCGTTTGAAGACAAGTTTGGACGCTTGATTCATCAGGCTAAATGGGTCAATATGGGCGGAGGACACCTGATGACAAGGGTCGGTTATGATACGAAGCATCTAATTCAACTTCTGCGGGACTTCAAGACGAAGTACAATGTCGATATCATACTTGAACCCGGCTCTGCAATAGCATGGCAGACAGGTGATCTTCTCTCTACTGTATTAGATGTTGTGGACAATCAGGGAGTGAAAACGGCTATGCTCGATGTGTCTTTTACAGCACACATGCCGGATACGCTAGAGATGCCTTATAAACCTCTGGTAGAGGGGGCAGACCTTGAGCCCAAGCCCGGGCAGCATGTCTATCGACTGGGCGGAATGAGCTGCTTGTCCGGTGATTATATGTCTGAATATGGCTTTGATCAGCCGCTAAATCCGGGTGACCATATTGTATTGAAAGATATGATGCATTATACCATGGTCAAGACTACAACATTCAATGGTGTGCAGCATCCATCTATAGCGATCATGCGAAAAAATGGAGATATAGACGTCATAAGGACATTTGGCTATGAGGATTATAAAAATCGACTGTCTTAGGACGGAATAAATCTTTTCAATGCTTTACAAAGACTGGTACGATCAAGCCCTATCACAATTAATTGCCCTCCATGGAGAGCGGGAGGCGAGGTCACTGCTTAGAGTATTGATCGAAGACTTCCCCATCAAGAAACAAGCATTTGACACGAGGGCATATACCGAAGCCCAGTCTGCCTTAAATCGCTTACTGGATGGGGAACCGGTGCAGTACATCTGTGGAAAAGCGTATTTTTATGACAGTACATTTAAAGTGAGCGCTTCTGTATTGATCCCCAGACCGGAAACCGAAGAACTGGTAGACCACATCATCAAAACCTATAAAAGTCAAGACCGGGCTCTGAGCATAGTCGACATTGGCACTGGAAGTGGGTGCATTGCCATCATGCTAAAGAAACATCTTCCCAGCGCACATGTACTAGGTCTGGATGTCAGTGAAGATGCTTTAGCCATTGCTAGAGACAATGCTGTGCTGCATCGCACCGATGTTCAGTTTGAAGTTCTTGATTTTTTGGATGAGCGACATTGGTCTGGTCTGGGTAGACAGTGGGATGTGATCGTGAGTAATCCGCCGTATATTCCATTGAGTGAGCGCCATCAGGTCGGTCAGAGTTGTTTGACGTTTGAACCTCATCAGGCATTGTTTACTGGTGATCGCGACGGAATGGAGTTTTACTCGGCCATCGCAAAGTTTGGCAGGGGAAGATTGACGCCGAATGGGCATGTATTCTTAGAGTTAAATGAGTTCCGGGCCGCCGCTATAGAGCAATGTTTTAGTGGCCATGGCTATCAAACTGGCATCATCAAAGACCTGAGTGGCAAGGATAGGATATTGAGATGTAGAGTGAGATAATCTAACACTAAAAAAGGAAGAGAATTTCCAACTTATGGTATATTTCAAACATCAATATTTGAGTTACCCTTCTATACCCTTATCTTTGAGAAATATTCAACATGGCTTCCCTTAGGAGCTGTTGAATAACAACAGCCCAATCACACTTTTGTGATGAGGCGAACCAAAATACATCAATGAAACTTTATCCAAATTTAATTCGAGCTGTTGTAGAAACTTTAGATGACATACTCATCGAAGGGGTCTATGCCGACAAGGCCATTGAGCGCAAGCTCAAAACAAACAAAAAATGGGGGGCAAGGGATCGACATTTTATCGCTTCAACGACTTATGAGATTATCCGATACAAGAGACTGCTTTTGTTTTTAATGCCGTCCCGGGTCAAGGAGGAGCAACTGTCACAGGGCTTGTTCAAGACATGGCTATGGTGGAAAACGAACGATCTGCCGGATTTTCCTGTGTTGCCTTTGATGTCGCCTGATCGTCTCGAGGCCAAACTCCAGGAAGCTGAGGGCAAGACAGAGATAAAGGAGTCTGTTCCTGACTGGCTTTATAAAGCAATCAAGGCCGATTACCCTAAAGAATACGACGCCTTACTCAAAGCGCTCAACACGGAGGCCGATGTCGTCCTCAGAACAAACACACTCAAGACAGGAAAAGCAAGCCTGCTCAAGCAGTTGGAAAGAGATAAAGTACAAGCGGCCATCTTCGACGATAGTGATGCTCTGGTATTGAAAAGAAGGACCAATGTGTTCCGAACCAAGGCATTCCAACGAGGTCTATTCGAAGTGCAGGATAGGGCATCTCAAGAAGTCGCGCCATTCTTGCAAGTATCGCCCGGGATGCAAGTCATAGATGCATGCGCCGGAGCCGGAGGTAAGACACTACATCTGTCTGCACTGATGTCTGCTAAAGGCAGGATAATTGCCATGGATACAGAAGATTACAAGCTGGCTGAACTTAAAATCAGAGCTAGACGAGCAGGTGCCGGCAATGTCGAAACACGTCAGATCGAGAACTCTAAAGTCGTCAAAAGACTGCATGGTAAAGCAGACCGTCTTCTTTTGGATGTACCTTGTACGGGTTCTGGTGTTTTACGTCGTAATCCGGATAGTAAATGGAAAATGACACCGGACTTTCTGAATGACATAAAAGCGATACAGGCAGACATCTTGAACCGCTACACCAAGATGGTAAAGCCCGGTGGTAAATTGGTATATGCCACTTGTAGTGTGCTCAGTTCAGAAAATCGCCAACAAGTCGACCGTTTCATCAATGATCATCCTGAATTTGAACTAGAAGAAGATCGTACATTGTCTCCTCATACTTTTGGATATGATGGCTTTTATATGGCCAGATTGATCAGGAAAGCATAGTCTAGGCATTAATAAACTAAAATAAAATAGAAAAATATATGGTAATTGACACCGACAAGATAGCGACAAAGGATCTCCATCAATTGCTTGTAGGCAGTGTAGCTCCCAGACCTATTGCATTTGTAAGTACAGTAGATCAGCATGGCATATCTAATTTGGCGCCATACAGCTTCTTTAATGTATTCAGTTCTAACCCGCCTATAGCTGTGTTCAGCTCTAATCGACGGGTCAGTAATAACAGTACAAAAGATACGCTTGCTAATATCGAGAAGACTAAAGAATGCGTCATTAATGTCGTCTCTTACGATATTGTGAGACAGATGGCCATCACCTCTATTGACTACCCCACCGGAGTCGATGAGTTTGAGAAGGGTGGATTCACTAAGCTGGAGTCAGATGTGGTCAGGCCTTATAGAGTGAAAGAGTCACCTGTCAACATGGAGTGTAAGGTGAAAGACATCATTCCCTTAGGCGATACAGGTGGAGCCGGGCATCTCATACTTTGCCATATTGTCAGAATGCATATTGATGACGACATTATGGACTCAGAGGGTCGTATTGACCCACATAAAATAGATTTGATGGGTCGCCTTGGACGAGCCTTTTACACGAGAGCAAGTGGAGATGCTGTACAGAAGATATTTCAGCCATTCAATGTTATGGGGGTTGGATTTGACAATCTACCTGAATATATAAAAAAGAGCCCAATATTGACAGGAAATGAAATTGCAGAAATAGCAGCCCTGCCGGCATTACCGGAAGTCGACCAGGTCTCAAGGTCGCTATACGCTAAGCTTGAGACAGATCAAAAAAGACATTTTGAAGCTCAAAAACTTATTCATCAAGGACTTGTGGAAGCTGCTGCAAAGTTGCTTTTGTCTGCCGAATAAAATACTTGTGGTGAAGATGCTATATTAGATACATAGACGCCCTGTTTATTCCACCCATAAAAAAAACCTGAGCAAATACATGCTCAGGTTTTTTTATGTCAACAAAATGAAAAGTCTTACTTCACTACAGACAGTTTTCTTACGCTGTGCGCATCTGGAGTAGCTACTCTTACAAAGTAAGTACCAGAAGCTAATCTAGATACATCTATTTGCTGAGTGTGCTCAGTAATATTCTCTTGTCTGTATATATTCAATACTCTACCATTCATATCTGTCAATGTAATGGTTGCATTCGTAGGATTGTCAAACTTCAAGTCAAGCATAGAGTAATCACTTGCCGGGTTTGGCATTAAAGCAATAGCTGCTTCAGGTAACTCCGGCTTGGTAGATACAGAACCAGATCTTAAGTTTAACTTCATCCACATAACTCCGCTTGTGATAGCTTGCTGGAATTGACCTTCCCAGAAATAAGCATCAGGGAATAAATAAACTGTGTTTTCACCTAAACCTGCATCTCTTGTATAGTCGTCAAAATCAGTACCTAACCATACTCTTCCATTAGGAAACTCAATCATCGGGCAATAAAAGAAGTCAGGGTCAACTTCAACCTCTTCAGTCAAGAAACCTTCCAATGGAATTTCAACAGTACTGAAGTGATCATCCGTTGATGTGATGTAGTCTCCAAAACCAACAATTTCTTCTGTATCGTATGTACCGCCACCAGCGAAAACATTGCTGCCGTCTGTGATCTTAAGCATGGTTACATTCAATTCTAATCCGTCCAATACAGCGGCATTACCTGCAGGTCCGCCACCAGGTCCAATCTCTACACCTGCAAGACTTACCTCTATGGATTCAATAGTATAATCTTCTTCATTTTCGAAGAATGGAAAGTATACACCGGCAGCATAGACTAGATCTTCAAAGTTATCCGGTCTTGGGAAAGGTCTTGTCCATGAAGTAATATCTGCAGATGACTGATAAAAGCTGCCATCATTGATCTCAAATGACTTTACCACTGAATTATCAGATAAGTCAGCATCTTGCTCATTCAATTCATCACCTGTGATCAAATACTCATAAGTGTACAAACCTACTTCTAGAGGATCATTAAAATTAACTGAAAACAAAGGGTCGTCAACTATAACAACAGCTTCTCCACCCTCTAGTGAGAAAGGTACGGAATTAGAAGCAATCTCATCATCACCGCTGCGTACAGTAAATACCAAATCACCTGCAATAGGATCAGTACCAACATTCTCAATTCTAGCACCAAGGCTATTTCCACCTTCACCACCTATTCCTGTTAGTGCATTGATGGCTTGTGGCGTTGACCATGGCTGAATAAATAAGATTGGGTTTCTTACATCTGTTATGGATACATCTACCGAAGATACCACAACCTCAATAGACATATTTACAGGGCCGTCTTCAAGTGCATCAATGATCGCTTCGCCTGTTTCAAAGCTCACAGAGTATACCGGGATATCTAACATACGTCCATCTCCTAGCATGCCCATTGCTCCTTCACCGGCTACATTATTTGCTATAAAAACGGCTAGCGCACCAGCTTCTTGTGCTTGAAATGCCTTCTCTATGAAAGCACATTCACCACGTCTGATCAATACAATATTACCATCATACTGACCGGGCTCTGAAGGCTCACAACCCAGCGATGGAAAATCCGAACCATCATCTACTAAGACAACGTCAGCAGTTATGTTGTCACCAACTTCAGGTTGAGTGTCCCATGGCTCATCAACATCTGTACGTCCAATCTCTTCAATTGGTCCTGCTAAATCTTCAGGACTGTTGATGGTAATCACCAACCTCTGCCCATATGCCTGAGCGGCTACAAATCCTAATACAACTAATAGTGTAAATAATCTTTTCATACTTTTCTTTAAGTTTTGTTACAATAAAAATTTTAGGTCGCTAAGATAAATAATATACTTTTAATTATACCCTATGGTTGGTATAAATTACAAATTTTAACGTATTCTTTGTTCTGGATTTCTTCTCCGTCTCTAATTGTAAAATTAACAATAAGACGTTGTGAATTGAGCCTGTACCTACTGGTCTAACCATTTACTTACACGCGAAGTAATCTCTATAGGATTAACAGCATCGAAAGCTTGCTGAGCACATTTCCGATCAGAATCCTGTTTGACTTTTCCATAGACCGTACTCGGACGACAATCCAGATCTGCTTGTATGATACCATCCTCATTAAAAAGCGGACTAAAGCCCATGGCAGGATGCGTACCACCCCATATGGACACAACTCGCTTGCCAAGAATAGCAGCCATATGCATATTCGCAGAGTCCATAGCGATCATCAAGTCAATTCGGGAAATGACGCACAGTTCATCAGCCAGCGTTAAATGATTAGGTAAGCAAGTAGCATTGCCTATTGCACTTGCCATGTTTTGAAGCATGGGCTGTTCATTTCGCCCTCCGAATAGCAAGAAGCGCACCTTGTATTTTAGGGCCAATGCCTTGAGAGCAACTGTTAACTTTTCTG
>SLDF01000166.1 GCA_007125435.1 Saprospiraceae bacterium | reverse complement strand
CTCAATGCCCCATTAGCTTTTCCTCTTCCCGTACTGTAAAGATATGGCTCTATGTATGTGTAAAAAAAAGGATAGGATCGTATAACTTCTGAATTAAAGTCATCATAAATACTTCCATCTTTTGAATTGATTCGCATTAAGTATGAATGATCATCATTTTCCGTGCAAAAAAGGGAAGTTCCTTGGTACCTTATAAGGATTGTTTGATCCTCCAATAAAGCAGCATCCCAAGCGTTTAGCATGCAAAAAGGAGGATCAAATGTTTTATCTCTGCGAAAATCAAGCTGTGCATCACAAATATAAATTTGCACTATTAACAATAAAATGGTATGTATCTTTTTCATATGATGTGTTTATTAGAATATAAGGAAAGGTCTCAGCCAAATACAATTACGACTGAGACCGATAAATATTAAGTTACTGTTTTATTAATTTTGAATAACCAAGTAGATGACCATTTAAGGAGGATATCGTCACAAAGTATACACCGACTTGCAGCATTGATGTATTAATTATTTCTCCATTCATTAACCCTTCTTGGCGAAGCTGAAGTCTACCTGATAGATCGAAAGCTTCTATCGTAACTGGCTCACTTATATCATCTGAAAAATGAAGTAACACAGTATTTACAGTAGGGTTTGGTGATAAAACAAAGTCACGAAAGGAAACTCTTTGGTCGGTTTCTAAATTTTCAGGCAAATCAAGTAATAATGCTGAACTTTCATTGCTATATTGGTAAGGTTCTCCTTCTTCGCATTCATTATGAAATAGACACAGCATCCCAGAAGCTAAGTGACTTCCTTTACTTAAGTATCGTCCTGCAATAGCTTTAAGCTCATTTAGCTGAGCTTCATTTAAGTCATTCCAGTATCCGCCATTAGATAACAATTGATGTCTAAAGTCATAAAATAGATCATAGGTCTCATGTTCATATGCTTCTCTTTCATCCATGTCATATGAAGAGACTAAGCTGTTCTTTAGTATTAATGCTTCATCGTATCTCTGTTGACTGTATAGAAGCTCCACATTGTCGTACTTATAGCGCAAACTTGGCCAAGAAGCATATATATCTTCAAGCTTGGTCATCTTTTCAGTAGACATATTACATAACTTTAGATGGTTAATCAATTTATTGACGGCACTACTTGCAAGATAACTGTGATTGCTTATCTCATTACTCAGTACCGATCGGTCTGTAACATCACTCCAAGAGGCTTTGATAATATCTATATCAGCTTCATCTAAAGGGTCATGCGCTACATTTATTAAAAAGTTAATCAGAAAGTTACTTTTTGTAGCATCAGGGTTGGCTAGGCAGATAGTAAGTAGGTCCTCCTTGGTAAATATAGAATTTAATGCCATTGCCCTAATAACTTCTTCAGATACAAATGGGCTAAGAGCACTTAAGTCGCCCATCATTTCAGACGGTTCAATACACTCGGTGACTAAATTTATTAACCCCTCGGAGTCTCCATCGTCAATTAGACTTAGAAGCAGTTGAAGTTTATCGCTGTACAAGTGTATATTGTCGAAATAGGTATTTGTTAAACTATCTTCATTCCCTTCGCCAAATCTTAGGTAATCTAATCCATCTCCAAAAAGTTCTTCACTGATTTCAGCATCAAAACTACTTCTACACGTTCGGGTGTTTGGTGCAATACCCTTAAATACCGTATTGGGTAATTGAACGATTTGAGGGTCTGTAATGCCACCATTGTGTAAATAAAAGAAAATATTGGCATGGTTAAAAATATCAGCTATATGTGGATTATTATGTACAAAGGAATTACCAGTAGAAGTATGTGGAAGTCCCCCAGAAAACTCTCCCTGATTTGCACGAATGCCATTATAAGTCGTTATCGTCTGCGATTCTGGAAATGCCACAATGTCCAAATTGTTCTCTTTAAATTCATTACATAAAAATTGCAACCCAGTAATAACAGGAATATCATTTCTATTTCTGTATTGAGCTACAGCACCAGCTGCACTATAGTATCCTTCATTATCAACTATCCCTTTTAAGTTAGTCAATTTATTTCGATATACTTCATTATCTTCTGGCCCCCCATCAACAATAAAAACTCCCGAGACTCTAGCAGAAGCAGAAGGTACAGCTTCTATATAATTTTCCTCAATCCAGTATCCATCAGAATATCCCATGTATATGCCATCAAAGCGTAACCAAGGATTTGTTGATGAAATTGGTCTTCTATCAATTGTGTTTCTTGTAATCCTTGCATTATTGTTGTTAGAAACAAAAACATCATTTAGATTATTACTGAATATTGCTTGATCAACAATAGATGCACCATCACCAGACAATTGCATTGAAATACCTTCAAATAGGTTTTCAAACTCTGGATAAACCCAATATTGTTGAGGGCAAGGAAATACTGGTGGATTCGGTTGGTCACAATAGGGCGCAATTACAGCAGACGCTTGCCAAGCAATTACTCCTCGGGGACCTCCTTGTAATGAACTACTATAAGAGTCTGAACTAAATTTACTCCCTAGGATATTTATACCATTAATACTGAATAATCTAATTTGTGTTATAGCACCACTACTTGGTTGTGACAGAATATTACTATCATCATAAAACTGACTATTATAAATATGACTTACATAGCTACCTGTTATCCCTGATCCATATGCAGGATAAGTTCCTATTTCAACACCTGTGTGATTATTACGAAAAATTGAGTTTCTAATAAAAATTCTTCCTCCCGTATTTAATCCTCCTTGGCTTGAGCCCCCAGTTGTCTTAACTCCTTTTATTGCATGTTCTACTATGGCCCTATTTACAAATGTAGCAGTGCCCTGTGGATTAGGTAACCAAGGAAGAGATGGAGATTGGGGTAATGTAGCATCACCATCGACATATACACCTTCCCAAAGGTCATCACAATGTGTTGACAGCAGACCTGCGTCAACTATTAAATTTGCTGATTTATGCACTGTCAGTATGGCCCCCGGCTTAAAATAGACTTGACCAGTTACAGTCAATGTGGCACCTGCAAGAATTTCTAGATCGCCATCAACATAATGTACACTAGACCAGGTAGTATTGCTACTAATTGACTGAGTTGTTCCACTGTGCACACAACTTTGAGCTGTCATGTTTTCGATATTAACGAAAATAATCAGAAAGAACAAAATTGTGTTTAACCTTGATGTCTTTAGTAAAAAATGTAAAATTAAATTTGCCCCCCCCGATTCACGAGATACTTTCTTTGGTTTTTCATAATAAAAAGTGTTTAGTTATTTAAAAATAATTGTTGCATAGTGTTAAGAGCTTGAGGG
>SLDF01000238.1 GCA_007125435.1 Saprospiraceae bacterium | reverse complement strand
TGAAAAACCCATTATTCAATTTGACTTCAATGTCGACAACTTGAATATCAATAAGGCTGCTCAAAAGTTCAATACTATCCAGACTTTTGCACCATTGGCGCAGAAGGCTACCGGGCGATTCTCGGGGGGTATTAACTTCAACAGCTTGATGGATCAAAACCTCAGACCTGACCTGGCGACCGTCTTGAGTCAGGGTCGCATTAAGGCAGAAGATATATTTATAGAGGGATTCGAGCCCTTCAATGAATTGGCGAAAAGATTACAGATCAGTAGACTTGCTAAGCAAAATATAGAGGATGTATTGGTGCGCTTCAAGATAGAAGATGGAAGGATGAATGTAGATCCCTTTGACGTATTACTAGGCGGAATGAATGCCCGTATAGCAGGCTATACCAGTCTGACACAAGACATATATTACCTGATTGACCTGGAAATTCCAAGAGCGGAGTTTGGTACCAAGGTCAACAATGCCATAGATCGACTCATTGTAGAAGCCAGAAATAGAGGATTGGATATCGATGTGGACCAAAACATCATGGCTGCCATCCGAATAGACGGAACTGTGCTTAGCCCCAAAGTATCCATAGAGCTCAGTGAGCAAAACAAAGAGGTAGCCAAAGACATCAGAAAACAAGTAGAAGACCAGGCACGTCAATTTGTAGAGGATAAAAAGAAAGAGGCAGAGAAGAAGATTGAAGATGCAAAAGAAGAGGTCAAGGAACAAATAGATGAGAAAAAAGAGGATATCCGCGCAGAGATAGAAAGGCAAGCCGATGAGATACTTGCTGAGGCGCAGAAGAGAGCAGATCGCATCAAAGCCGAAGCACAGCGACTGGCTGACAGGATCATAGAGGAAGCCGACGAAGAGGCCGATAACCTCGAAGCGAGAGCCAGTAACGCCATCGAGAGGCGCGCCGCAAAGGTTGCCGCAGATAGGATACGTGATCAGGCCCGTCGCAGAGCCAACGATATCACACGTGAGGCCAATACCAGGGCAGACAAAGTCATGAAAGAAGCCGCGAAAGCAGCAGATAAGGTCAGAAAAGGAGAATGATTAGGTTTTCTTTGGCCTATCCCCACCTTCTCTAGATAGTTGGAGACGGTGGGGTAGGGCGATCCGCTTTTATTCCTGGCTACCTAAGGGGCTGTCACTAGCTGCTCTTCGTCTTTAATTTCATTGAATGCTAAAAAGGATAAACTTAATCCTGTTTTTTATTTTCACTTCAGTCGACGCTGAGCCATATACAGTTATTCTTGGATATATCTAAATACAGTCGCTTGGTTAAAGACGTGTTCACAGTAACTTACATCACATAATATATTTCTCAAAGCACATATCTTTGACAGAATTAATAAGAAAAAGTATTCTTCAATATGATAGATAGGTGGGTGATTGCTTATGCTATAGCTTTATTATTTTGGCACCAGGGGATGAATGCTCAAGAGTCAAGCGAGATGGTTCATGTCACTGGCGCGATGAGCAATGTTATGAAAAAAGGACAGCTTGAAGGAACGATAAACTTAGATACTATACAGGATAAAGTGAATCTTTTCGGATTAGGTCCGAAAGAATACTTGAAGGGTGAACTCTTAATAATTGACGGAAAATCTTTTGTTTCAAGTATTGAAGAAGATGGCTCTATTAAAATGGAAGAAACATTTGATGTCAAAGCGCCTTTTTTGTTTATGCAAATGCAAGTAATTGGAGAGAGGAGGCTCTACCTGAGAAAGTAAACACACTCTCTGACTTAGAGCAATATATTGATGCAAAAACCAAAGCAGAAAAACGCCCTTTGGTTTTCAAGTTGAAAGGTATATTTACTAGAATTGATTTTCACATTCAAAATCTACCTGAAGGTGCCGTCGTAAAGTCTTCAAAAGATGCTCACCAGGGACAGGGCAAATTTGTAAGAGAAAATGTAGAAGGAGAAATTATCGGCTTTTTCTCTACTGAGCATCAAACTGTATTTACCCATCATGATTCATTTATTCACATTCATTTTATTAATAGAGAGCAAACAGAGATGGGGCACGTTGATGACCTGCTTCTCAATAGAAAGGAGGAAGTCATGCTTTATCTACCCATAGATTAATATCGAGCTGTAGTTCTTTATACGTGGAAGGTGGAGATGGGAATACTGCAATCGCCAGTATTTGAAGATGACCTTCTGTTTCTTTAATCTGTAAATACAGTAGATAGTAAGGACTAAACAGGACACAATTCAAAATATCAACTTTTTCTGGTCTTGCATCAGCGATGCGTAGTGGGTCAAGAGCGCATGCGAGTGAGTCCGCAGGACCGAGCGAACAGCGAGCCCCGAAGCGTAGCGACCCGCAACGAAGTGGAGGGTGATGCCCAAAGCGACAAAATGAAATTCAACAAATAAAACCCAAGGTTAATAATAAGAGTTAACGTTGATGTAGGACGTCACGCATTGTAAATACACCCTGTCGGCCATTGATCCACTCTGCTGCCAGCAAGGCGCCTGATGCGAATCCATCTCTGCTGAGTGCTTTGTGCCTGATGGTCAATAGATCGTGAGTGCCGGTATATTGAACCTGGTGAATGCCGTAAACTTCGCCCTCCCTAATAGCTGTCACGGGAATGTCGTATGGTCCCGGTTGATCCTCTGTGAGCTTCCAACCTTGGTATTTACTATTCTGACGGGTGATGTCTTCGAGAAGCGTGACGGCTGTACCGCTGGGGCTATCTTTTTTGTGAATGTGATGTGTCTCTTCTACAGCAATTGAGAATTCGCTTAGATCATTGGTCCACTTTGCCAATTGGCGATTGAGCTCGAATAGTAGGTTCATGCCTATGCTGAAGTTGGAAGCAAAAAGTAGAGCACCACCATGCTCTAGACAAATGTCCTTGACATCATTATATTTATTTAACCATCCGGTGGTGCCAGTGATGACGCGGTGACCTTCTTTCAGCAGTCTTGTAAGATTAGGTACAGCTGCATCGGGCTGAGTGAACTCAATAAAAACATCAATGTTATCAAAAAGATGCTTTTGGGTATTCCAATCTTCAGCTTTATTCAAAATGACACCAATAGAGTGGCCTTTGTTTATGGCTAATTGTTCGATGGTTCTTCCCATTTTTCCGTAGCCGGCTAGTCCAATATTCATAAATTTCTGGTTTTTGAGTCAGAGTCTATGCGATATAAAAAGTGAAACGATAGAGCAACTAAAGTCACAGTAATGTTACAATGTGAAGATAGCGTTTCTTGATGAGATAATAAATATTATTTTTGCCACAATTTTGAGATAAGTAATACTTATGATATTTAAAAATGATCTTTTACTAAGGACGATAGCAGGGGAGAAGGTAGAGCGACCTCCCGTGTGGCTCATGCGCCAGGCAGGCCGCATACTACCTCAATATAGAGCATTGCGCAGTCAGCTCAGGGACTTCAAAGAGCTGGTGGAGACACCTGATAAGGCAGCTGAGGTTACCATTCAGCCAATTGATGAACTGGATGTAGATGCTGCGATTATATTCTCAGATATATTGGTCATACCTGATGCTATGGGACTGCCTTATGAAATGGTTGAAAAAGTGGGTCCTTCCTTTCCTAATACAATCAATACTGCCGAAGATGTCAGGAAGCTAAAGACAGGACAGTCTGTTGCTGATGATCTTGGCTATGTCTATGAGGCCATAGAGGAGACAGTTAAGCGGCTAGATGGGCGAGTGCCGCTTATAGGATTCTGCGGCGCACCATGGACCTTGCTGGCCTATATGGTAGAGGGGAAGGGGAGCAAAACGTTTTCTAAGGCCAAGGGGATGCTATATGCCGACCCAAAACTAGCGCACGAACTATTGCAAAAAATAACAGATGCGCTTATAGCATATCTCAAGCTTCAGATAAAGAGCGGAGTGCGCGTTGTACAAGTATTTGACTCCTGGGCTGGACTGTTGCCTCCTGTTCATTATCAATCGTTTTCTATGCCTTATCTCAAGCAAATTTGTAATGCTATAGATGAGGTGCCGATAACTGTATTTGCCAAAGGTGCATGGTTTGCATTGAAAGATATCAGTCAGCTGGACTGTAAGACAGTAGGTCTGGACTGGACAACTGACCCTCTATTTGCCCGTGAACAGATGACATCCCCTAAGATCCTACAGGGGAATCTTGATCCTTGCCAATTGTATGGCCAGCCTGAGGATATAAGACAGAAAACAGAAGAGATGATTCGTACGTTTGGGCATGGGCACATTGTTAATCTTGGCCATGGAGTTTATCCCGATACTCCACTAGAAAATGTAAGGACCTTTGTAAACACGGTCAAAAATTTTACATATTGAGAGTGTAGATAGATTGGGGATTCTGGGGGTGGTTATGAATGCATTATGAGAATAATTGAGTATGACCGTATGTAAAATTACAAATTTCACTATCTTTGACTATCCCATGAATCCATCCTCCAATATTATTTGATTAAAATAATTGAATTAAATGGGTTGGTTCAAACGACTTAAAGACGGTATACAAACAGCAACAGAACATAAGCGTGAAACGCCTGATGGTCTGTGGTACAATTGTAAAAAGTGCAAGCATACTTGCACGTCGAAAGAGTTAAAAGAAAACCTCTGGGTTTGTCCCAGTTGTCAATATCATACGCGTATTGGCTCGAATGAATATTTTGAACTACTCTTTGATGAGGGTAAGTACAATTTATTATTCGACGATCTTGAAGCTTATGATATGCTTAGCTTTGTAGACCTCAAACCCTACATTGAGAGACTAGAGTCTGCAAAAAAGAAGACCAATCTCAAAGACGCCATGCAGGTCAGTATTGGCCGTGTTAATAAAAAACCCTTGATAGTTGCTTGTATGGACTTCACTTTCATAGGTGGAAGTATGGGTTCTGTCATGGGAGAAAAAATAGCACTAGCCACAGAGTATGCTATCAAAAAACGCGTACCACTCATGATCATATCTAAATCAGGTGGTGCCAGAATGATGGAGTCTGCATACTCTTTGATGCAAATGGCCAAGACTTCAGCCAAACTTTCACAGCTTGCACAGGCAGGCATTCCATACATATCGTTTTTGACTGATCCAACGACTGGTGGAGTGACGGCTTCTTTTGCCATGCTGGGAGATATCAATATCTCGGAGCCGGGTGCATTGATTGGCTTTGCAGGACCTCGCGTCATCAAGGAAACCATAAAAAGAGATCTACCGGAGAATTTTCAAACTTCAGAGTATGTACTGGAGACAGGGTTTCTGGATATGATCGTAGAGCGTAAAGACCTAAAAGAGACTATTGGCGATTTATTGAATATTTTTGATATTCAACCATCGTCACGAATTATCTTGAGCTCATTGCGTAGCGGATCAAATTGATGCAGTAGCGTTTCAAATAACTTTCGTCCATATTTTAAGTAGAAGGTCATGAAGTTGTCATGCCTCTCTTGAATATTGCCATTAGGAAAGAGTTTGTCTTTGATTTGTCGGATTTGATTGATGGTTATCTCGTGATTTTTCTTTTCTTCTCTGACCATTCGACTTGCCATTTGATCCAGAGACTTTAAAATTTTAGTAGACTCTGCTTCAAAAGCCGGTTTTAATGTATGCTCTACTGTGGCTCCCTTTTCGGTAATGGCATCTAATACTTTCTGTATGGCTTTTATCTCATTATCAATATGAATTTCGTTTTGTGCTTCACGGTCTATGTAATCAGAGATTATGCTATCCACATCCTGTAGAAAGTCATTAAACGCTAGACCTACTTTGCTCATTTTTTTTACCATACCTTTATCCAGCCAAAAAGCGGAGTCTCTTCTGATGAGTACAGGGTAATGTATGTCATAATAGTCGAAATGAGACTTTCGCTCTGTCCAGTAAGCCAATTCGCCGCCTCCTCCGACATATGCCAGGTTGGGCAATATTAGCTCTTGGTACAGAGGCCTCATATTGACGTTTGGGCTAAAATTTTCCGGATTTTTTTCTATTTCTTCGACGATCGCCTCTGGTGTAAATGTAGGCCCACCATCCTGAACTATGTATTTCCCACCTTCAAGTTCAATTCTACTTCGCTCTCCTTCGCTGAGGTAAAACACATTGATATCTCTCAAGAAAGTGGCCGGCTTATAGCCTGTTGCCTCTATCTGAGCCTGGGTTTTTGTGATGATATTTTTAGAAGTTTGGTTTTGGATTTCGTCCTTAAGTATTGGAATAAATGCTTTCTTTAGTTCATGATCATCCATGTTGATGACTATGATGCCATATGGGCCAAGTAGCTGATGGACAAAGTGCTGCATAGCTTGCCCATAGCTTCTATCCTGCAGAAAGGAAGAAGATATCATATCCTTAAGCTCAAGTGCATGAGGACTTTCTCCTAATATTCCCAATAGTTGCTCTATTACCGGCTGGATATCGCTGAGTGAGAAGCGACCACATGGGCCGCTTTGTTTAGTGGCCCATCTCACTGTTTTACCAAAAATATGTAAATGATCAATTTCTTCTTTGTCGTGGTCCTCTCCTCCGATGACCATCATAGGTATTATTCTATTATTCGGTAGGTGATCATTGAGCCTTCTTGACAAACTGATGGCCGATATTGCTTTGTAAATGAAGTATATAGGTCCTGTAAAGAGCACAGGTTGGTGAGCGGTGGTGATGGTGAATGTCTTGTCATCATTAAGCGCTGAAATGGCACCTTTATTGGCAGGCGTCATATTCAATGCTTTGTACTGACGCTCCAGAGTGTTTACCAGCAGGTTTCTATCAATTTTAAACTTTGATCTTTCCGAAGCTGCCTGTTCAAGTCCATCTAAACTTGATGAATAACTTTGAAAGTCAGCTAGATTAGGGTGGTGATTTGCGAAATCGGTATCGAATTTACTGAATATGCCAGCTTCAGTAAAAGAAAGGTAGTCAATAGTCATAAAAGGTTAGTGTCATTTTTTAAAAAACAAAAGCCACTGAGGCCAGTAAACGTCTCGGTTGATCCGAGAAAGTATATTGTTGTCCAAAAAAAGACATATGATCACCAAAATTGTTCAAATTACCTTCGTATCTAACATCTATTAGAAGTCGCCAAAAATCTAATCCGATACCGGCCTGATATCCAAAAGTGACTGTGCTAAAGTCTTCCTTATAGCCATCAAAGTCCAAAAGACCACTTGTATTATTAAGAAATACATGGCCCACAGGACCAATATTTAGACGCAATGGACCAGCTTTTGTTCCGAATAGTATAGGAATATCAAGAAATTGAAAGGATTCAGAGATGATTTGAGTGACATTGTTGACATCTGTGATCCTGTAATCAACCCTATTGGTATTCCAGACGACTTCCGGTTGTATGACGAATCCATTGAGATTAACTTGAAGTACTACACCGGCATGAAAGCCATACTCAGCCTGATTAATGCCTATGGTAAAGCGTTCTTCATTCTGATCATCTGTAATCATTATGGAGTCTCTGCCCAGATCATAGCTGCTTATTCCGGCCTTGATGCCAAATTTAACCTGTGCAAAACTTTCATTTGCAGCTAAGAGAAATAATATGAATACCAAGATAATGCGCATACATGATTTATGTTGGACAATGTATAAACGAAATACTTTCGATCTTGATTACAAACAAAAAGTTAATGACCTTCTACCTGACTCTTCATCGTAATTTTGTGCAAAAATACGGTTTTATTGATTAGTAAGATATTAGATATGTCCAAAATAAATTTCTTAATTGCTGTCCCCACAATGCTGATATTATAATGAGCCATCGCCCAAGTTTTATTTCATGGCAAACTGGAAGCCTACTTTTGCCCACCTTCCAGGCATCGGTACTAAATCTGTTTCCCTGTACACTGCATTAAGAATATTATTGATTTCCAAGTATAGTCTTCCTGCATTGATGGTATAAAACAGACGCGTATCAAGAACAGTAAAGTCTTCTATTGACACTCGATCTGCATACCTTACACTTATGGTGTGTTGAAATCTCTTTCCATATGAAAGTTGAATGGTGCTATTAATTTGATGCCTCAGATTGTTTAAGGCATACCTGGATAGAAATCCATCACTGACATCAAACTCAGCATGTATAAAGCTGTATCCTACTTGTAATTGCTTCACGATATTAGAGAATATAAAATCATTACTGGAATCGAAGGATATTTTATACATGACATCGGTGCCGGTCATGTTCACATTGATGAAATTAACAGGTTGCCACGGTTCATTATCATCTACTCTCACCCAGTCAATGAGATTATTCGTGTTTCTTCTCCATATATTGACCTCGAATGCGTGTCCTTGACTCAGGTGACGAAGACCTATTTCATAGTTCCATGCAGATTCCGGGTTGAGGTCAGGGTTCCCTATATTCGTCGGACCGATGTAAAATAAATCTGTGTAAGTGGGCAGCCTAAATGACCTGGATGTATTCGCATAGATGGTTTTTGATTCATTCAGCTCAAAATGCAATTCCAATCCGGGATACCACTGTACGTCAGCGTCAGAAAAATAATTCATATACACACCCGGCGATACACCCAACTGCCGCCATTGGTATCTATGCTCCAAAAACACACCGGCAATCACTCTATTATGCTCCCCAAGGTTGGTGCTATTTATATATTCGTTTCTGATCTCCGAGCCGACACCTGTTTCCCCCCATTCAGATGTGAGAGTTACATTGTACTCAAGACCAGTTACCTGAGTTTGGTGAATGTTCTCAAAGATTGAGGGATCGGATCTGACTAGCAGGTAATTGTCCCAGCCATACCTTTGATAGGCCGCAGCCCGGTGTCTCTGTCTGTTCTTACTTACCTGATAAGTGATGGATGCCAGACCTGTTTGTACCCTTTCCCACTGATCAGTAAACTGCTCTGAAGCATAAAAGCCATTGGCTCCAAAAGACCTATCTGAATAAGCCAATTGAACATCAAACTGACCTCCCCATGCACGCCATTGTCCGAGATACGTCCCTTGGCCTATAATATAGTCGCTATTGTACCGATACCCATCAGATTGATGGTAGCCTAGGGATACTTGTTGCCTATATTCCTTGATGGGTAGATCTACAATGACATCAGTCCCGAATGAATTAAAGTCAGCGCCGTAGATATCACCTCTTAGATTAAACTCATCAGCCGGTGTGGTGATTAGATTTATCACGCCGGCAAAAGCATTAGTGCCATAATGCCGGGCCGCAGAGCTTTTGAAAATCTCTATTCTATCGAGACCTATTGGGCTTATTGGAATATTCATGAGGTGGTGGCCTGTCTGTGGATCAGTCATCTTTATACCGTTCAGCAGCAATAATGTCTGGTCAAAGCTTGATCCACGTATACCTAGATCAGCTTGTACCCCATGTACGCCTCGCTGTCTTATATCAATGCCAGGTTGCAAGCTTAGCACTTGATGCACAGATTGTACAGGTAGTTCTACCAGGTCTTTTTTAGGCAATAAGACTGCTGAGCGTGACAACTGTCTGAGTCCACTATCAAATCTTTGTTCACTTATCGTAATCCCCTCTAAAAAATGCATTTTCGACTCGTCCAGGCTAAATGTATCAGCTTGACTTTGAGCCAGTTGGAATACCCCCAAGACCATACCAATGGTCATGATTACGCTTGCGTTTTGACGCATAACACTTTGAATAACTGACGATGTATTACAAAATGATGTCAAGAGATACATTGTCATTTTTTCTTCTATCTTTTGTATATGCATTCACATTTTCTTTTGGGCATCACCCTTCACTGCGTTACGGGTCGCTACGTTCCGTGGCTCACTAATCGTTCGGCCTCGATTTCGCTGAGGCTCCATCGAGTCTGACTTCGCATACGCTACGTCACCACTCCACATCGCTGATGCATTTCGCTCATAAAAAGAATTTACACAAGTATACCCATGACGCACTCGAGCAAAGCGCGAAGATAGCAACAATATGAAAATCCAACACATTTTCTAAGATGGTATGATGATTTATTTTGTTTTACTCAAGTTTAGACCAAGTGTATAATTTTAGCAACGATTTGATCATTGTAAAGTCAAATCAAGTGCTCCCTAGACGCCATTGCCCCAGAAGATTTTGATAGACAAACTTATGATACCGCAGGAGACTCATTTGATATGAATACATCTGTAGATACCCTATATCTCATTGATTCATATTTATATTTAATTTAATATCAAGTCGAATCAACATTGCTTTTACCTATCCGAGTCGGATTTTTTGCCATATTAATAAAATATAAATATTTCAGATTTGATGTTTTTCAACATCCGCAAAAGGATCCACCTTAATTTTGTTTCATTCATTTAGTTAATTAATTAGCCTTGAGTTGTTTGTGATTGGGCCTGGACGTTGCAAGTCCTTTCTTTTTCTTACTCAAGGTGCTGAATCAAGAGTTTTGTTTAATCTATAATTATTGAATACTATGAGTCAGATTACACTTATTTTGCTTTCCGTATGCTTCACAACCCAAATAGGTTTGGCCCAGATCCAATTTGATGTTTACGAATTACCTATAATGGAGCGTGTCGCTATTTCAAAAACTATTGTAAGTCCATTTGGTGAGACATTTTTCTTTTGTTCAAGTCGGTCTTGTGGTGAATCTGTGGCGGGTATTTTAGAAGAAGGCCGTTTCCAGCCTGTAGACATAGAGGTCGATGGCTATATTGAGTCAGCAATTTATGATTGGATAGGAAACCTTTGGTTGATAGTTGTAAATCAAAGTCAGCAGTTATACTTGTATGAGTTTAGTCAAGATCTGGAACCTTTAAGCATATTCGATTTGGATTTAATGCGGGGATCGCATGATCCTGATATTCAGATGTTTTTGACTGAAAAGATAGAATTTTTGCATGATCAAACCTGGTACCGCTGGGAGGAGAACTCCGGCTTGATTTCATTTGATCTGGGTGATCATGATATTGATTTTATTAATAGCGCCAATTATAATGCTTTATTGGATGTCAGGATCGTAGCTTCTTCAAATACTTGTTTATTCTTAGATGATGGTTTAGAGGTTATGAATACTATAAACTTACCCCTTATTTTAGACATCATATCTATTGATGATAAGATATTTGCTCTGAGCCAATTTACTATCTCTGAGATCAACCTCGATGGCGAGATACAAACTGTCAGAAATTTTGGTAGGATGACAACCGGTGCAGAGAAGTTGGTTCACATCAATGATGACTTATATGTATTAGGCAGTCCATCTTTTTTATACTGGGATGAGCTATTGGGGTATTCAAGTTCGGCTTCATTTGATACAATATCGATAATTGATGAAGTGGGCTACATTTGGCACCCATCTGTGACCCAGACCAATGATGCTTTTTACATCACTGGATTTGGTGAGAGTAGCTACCATATGATCAAAGTGAACAGTGAAGAGACCAAAGTACCAAAACTTGATTTGTCATTGAATGATGTAAGGATTATGGTTGTAGATACCATCTACGATGAGTCCAGACAGTCAGAATATATCAGATGCTCTATTGAGTTTGATGTATACAATGGCTCTCTAGATACGATTAACTTTTTCACTGCTACCATGAGGTATAATGGCTCTTGTAGCTTCCGAAGACCTTCCACGTTGATTGAAACATCGATAGCTCCATTTGAAAATGTTGTTATATCTCATGAGCAATTAATCGAGATTGAATTGGCATATATTGACAATAATGACTGGCCTGAGATATGGGCGCTCTCTATCAATGGTAGGCCTGATGATAACATCTCAGATAATAAAATTTTCCCAAGTGTAGATATTATTTTATCATCTGTAGATCCAGGTGAAGAGTATGCCTTTATCTCATTTTATCCAAATCCATGTACCGACGAAATCATCATTGATAGTCAAGATGGATTGATCAATTATAAGCTTAATATCCTTAATACTAATGGACAGTTGATCAAAAATGGGAGATGTGAGACGCAAAGTGTCAACGTATCTGATCTTGCGCCTGGTCAGTACATCCTATTGATAATTGCTGAAAATACAGATGTCCTGTATTCGTCGCAATTTATTAAGATGGATTGAAGCATATGTAATCATACGGTTTGACCCCAGATATATATTGATGATTCTATTATTACTGTTTTGATTGGTATGTTTTAGAGATTCGACGCTATGACACTGGGTCAGTTATTATTTCTGGGGAGAAGGTTTAAAATTACTCAGGTAAGAAAATAGATTTACAAACATTATAAATCTATGCGAACTGAGTTTGCTTTGGACTTTTGGCTGTTCTTCTCTTTG
>SLDF01000077.1 GCA_007125435.1 Saprospiraceae bacterium | reverse complement strand
TTATCTGTAAGTTTGGGGTCAATCAATATTTCTGAGAATGAGTCGATTGAAAAGAAAAATAAATACCAAACGATTGATGCAATGTTCATGAATTTCCGAACAGAGATTGAACTTCTTGGCATTTTGACTTCGACCTCGCTTAGGTCTGCTTTTTAACCCGGACTATGCAGTATAATTACGTCATGTGGGTTTAAATTGGCGAAGGAGATTCACTAATGCCATAAAAATACAAAAGCAATATGAGTATATGGCATTCTGCTTTCTGACCAGTAACAGTCAACGCCGAGCCAGAGGTGGCTCGGTTCTTTCACGTAATATCTGGTTGCTGGTCACATAATTTATATTTCCAATTTCATATTTCATCCATTGCCTGTTGCCTATCGTTACTATCCCTCACTCTATGGGCGCTGTTTCATCAATAGATAAAATACATCAAGCTCGTGCACCCATAACTTACTCACGACCATACAATGTCAAAATACACCATACCAACACTTGCAGTTATAAAAACTTAGTTGTATGTTTAAGAGATTAATATCGAAATCCATGAAGGTTAAATATTTCAAACAAGTTTTATTTTTGGCTGTCTTGACCATCATTATTGGTTTCATCATGCAATTGATGCAATATGAAAAAGCATATCTACTCACCTCAATTGGGCTGTTTCTTGGATTATTGGCCTATATCCTTGCTGTGAAAGACTTGCAGAATATGAAGGGCATCCCCAGTGAGGAGCGGTTCTATTTGGCCATAATTCTATTCTTCGCCAATATCATAGGCCTTATTCTATATGTGCCTCTCAGCAAAATATGGCAAGCTCGATCTGACAGGAATTTAAAGGAGAGAGAAGGCAGATGGGATAAATTGACGAAGGCCAAATAGCCTACATGCCAGTGCCTTTTGCACCCTTTTGTTGACGACTTCTATAGATAGGAGTCTTACTTGCTCTTTAGAAGCATGATCTACTCAAACCACCTATTTCATTTTCATAGCCAAACAAAATGACTACTATGACATTAGATATGATGTAAGCAATGAGATGACATATGACAATATATAGTAGATCAACAATTATTTTCTCTATTTTTTTGTTTTGGTTTGGCGTGCAGACTGTGTCTGCCCAATTATGGTTTGAAGTGGAAGCGGGGCTGCCCTTTGTGGGGTATAATGAAGTCAGAGTACCCAATAGTGGTACGCCATTTGACTTCGAAGACGATTTCGCATTGGATGGGCTGGTCGTGCCGGTAAGGCTAAGAGCTTCCTATACCTTCAAAGAAAAGAATGAAATCATAGGACTGGCTGCACCTCTATCTGTAACATACACGGGTGAGAGCCCCAGAGACATAAACTTTCAAAACACAACATTTGAAGAGGGTATCATGGTGGATGGTCTGTACAAGTTCAATAGTTTTCGACTGACTTACCGCCGTCAATTGGTAAAAAAAGAAAACTGGTGGTTTAGTCTGGGTTTTACAGCTAAGATCAGAGATGCGAGGATTCGACTGCGCACAGGAGAAGCCAGCGACTTTAAAAACGATGTTGGCTTTGTGCCGCTACTGCATATATATACCGGCTACCAGTCAGGTAAATGGTCGTTTTTACTGGAAGGTGATGGGCTGGCAGGAGGACCGGGCAGGGCATTTGATGTTTTTGCCGGCGCTGGTTATCATATTAAGGATGACTGGCAGATTCGACTGGGATATCGCATAGTAGAGGGTGGCGCCGATATTGAGGAAGTGTTCAACTTTGCCTTGATCCAGTTCGCAGCACTTAGCGTGAATTATAGCCTACCATTAAGAAAAACATCAACGGCAGGTGTGCAAAATTAAGACGTTTAGCTACCTCTCTGATTTCTCTGATTACTCATGCAGCAATGATGTTTCAAATTGAGATCAGTTCATGGATAATATTAGTAATCTATTGAGATGGAAATGTCATTATCGTGTGTATAAAAGGTTCGGATAAGATCATTAGTTATTATACCTCCTCCATACCTTCTTACTTGAATGCGGTATAATGCATTCGAAGACAAGTTGTCTTGGCTGAACTCAAAGTCACTTGTTGTAAACACCTGTGAGCTGTTTGCTATGTCATCCACAGAAAAAAATGACTGACGGTTTAAATTCAGTACTGCCCGATTCAAGACTACCATAACGGAATCATAGGAAGCGGTTTTTTCAGTAAAAGTAAATTGTCCATTGACATTGGTATTGAGTTTCATTCTGATCAGCCCGGAAGAAGACTCAGGCAGGCTATAAAAATTGGTCCGACACTCTTCATCTCCAAGCAATTGAATTAAAACCGTCCTGGAAGTGAAGAATGCCCTTTCGTCTTCACGTCCGGTCAGTACAGAGAAAGAGTCTACTAAAACCCAGTTTGTGCTATCACTAGTAGAATACATAAGCAGCGATCTGGATTGCCCATCGCCGCAATTGTCGTCGATGAAAAATCTAACCTGACTAAACTCTAAGGGCGGACCTGTGCTACATCCCGTCAACCACAAAGGGCCAATTATTATGCAAATAATAAATCTCATCACGGTATTCTTTTTTTAATAGATATTATACCCTACCCATACGCCAAATCTCATGAAAGGAATGATAGTGTAATTGCTTTCGCTATATGGGTAACTTGTTGGTAATAACGAGACTTGTATCCCGTTAGGAACTTCGTTGTCTGCCCTCCATAATTCGAAATTATTCAGGTCAGGCATAGGCATATTTGTATTACCAAATCCACATGACGTGTGCGACATCACATTACTGATGGACCGAAAGCGATTAGAAGCGAATATACTAAAAGACAACCCAATCTGCCATGAAGGATTTTCCCATACAACCCTTTGGTATTCATAGCCTATATTGACTTGGTAAACGCGATCCTTGAAATCGTTTTCTATCCAGTTGGTACATCGGCAAAATCTTAGTGAGGGGCTGCTACTCGAGGCAACAGCTGTGCAAATGGTCTGCCTGCTATTGTACTGATAACTGCCAAGTGAGGCGAAGAACATGGAGGATTTTCTTTTATCCTTTCTAGAGTTGAGCCGCACTCCAAAAGTAAGATCATGAACATGATCAAGAGTGGTGTAATAATACCCGGGACCTTGGCGTCTTTCTGTAGTTAATATAGTAAATGCTGTGCGGTAGCCAAAGACCATATCTAGCCTATCATCTTTTTTCCCTACACTGAATCTAATGTCAGGACCCACATGTCCTATGCCCAGACTCAAGGCGTTTGCATCAATCCGATAATTGTATAAACGATCTTGACCAGACACATCCATCGGTCCGATGCAAAACACAAATATCATCAGACTGATAAAGAGTTTTGTTTGTTTTGTTTCCATATGTCACTATTTACGTCAAGATATCTTCCCAACTTCACCTTACAAAGATAAATCACCAAAAGTATGGCAATATTAAACCGGTAGTCTACTTGTAATTAACCATTTAACTTCCGATCATAAAATCATACAAGGAGTTGCAAAAAACATCTTTCATATCTGACACTATAATGGTGAGGGACTCAGGGGTTTGGTCGAAACCATTTCAAGTGCCAAAAGGGTTTAGTCTAGCTGTAAAAATACAAAACCAATTTATTTTGTCAAAAGTATCAATGATACGTTGTTTTTATCAGCAGCAGTCCATAGTGCAATATCAGGTCAGGAAATAATCAACCCGGATTATGCATTAGAAAATCCCTGCCCGCCACCTGTCGATGGCAGCAGGCGGGTATTACGGCTTCAAAATAAGTCGCTTTGCTTGATTTTGTTCATTCACCGTAGGGGTGACCGACTGGTGCATGACCGAATGGTGCGTAGCAATCAGATTGACTAAACGTCAATCTGATAATGAGGGAACTGAGCCGCCCCTAGCTCAGCTTCTTCAAGTCTTGATCAAAATCGCTATCCTTCATAAAGGAACTGAGCCGACTCTGGCTCAGCTTCGACTGTTCCTAAACAAGAGGCTGAATACCATTTACTCATATTGCTTTTATATTTTTTATGGTATTCGTGAATCTCCTTCGTCGATTTTAACCCTCATTACAAATTTCCAATGCATAATCCGGGTTCAAGGTCGACCAATAAAAAGCACTATGGCTGAGGTCTATTATATATGCTTCAGCTATTGTGCTACCAATCGGGTTTATTACAAAATGTGTTTTTTTTACACGTGCGCTGCATCAGCGATGTGAAAGGGTGGCTGAGCGAATGCGAAGCCAGACTCGATGTAGCCTTAGCGAAATCGAGGCCGACCGTTCAGGGAGCCCTGAAACGTAGCGACCCGACGACGGCAGGAGGAGGGTGATGCCCAAACCGACAAAATTAAATACACCCCACCAATCAGTTGTAATATCAAGAGCTCCCAAACAAAAAGCGGTGAAGTTCAAAGAGCTTGATCACGGCTAATATCATACCGATCAGTAGCATATAGTAGGCGATGAGGCCTGCCCTGGGGTTCCTAGCTGCGTAGATGCCCATGACCCATGCACCGAGACCCTGTCCTACTGCCAGTAGTAGTCCAAACTGCCAATGTAGGTAGCCTGCAGCGCTGAACATAAAAAGTGAAAAAACGGTAAATGTCACTACGATGATCATCTTGGCAAAATTGGCTTTGATGACGTCATATCTGGCAATAAAAACGGTCACCACCAAAAAGAATATACCCATACCCATCTGTATAAACCCTCCATATACCCCGATTGCAAAATAAACCGGAATAGCGATCCATGAGGGTATGCGATACGTCACCTCTGCCTGTCGTATCCAGCGATCAGGTTTGAAAAGCACGACCATGAGCATGACGATCATCATGTACTTAAAAAAGGTCTTAAACTGGGCATCATCTACTATTGTAGCGAGGTAAATACCTACGAAACCTCCGGCTATGGTAGTGACGATGAACCGACTGGTTCCGGTCAGGTCTCTCCTACCCTTTTGTGCGAATGCAGCTATACCGAATATACTATTGGCAAGAACGCCGATGCGATTGGTACCATTGGCCATATTAGGTGGTAAGCCCATGACCTCGGTCAGTATGGTCAATGTGATGGCAGACCCATTGCCGGCAAGAAGATTAACGCAGCCCGCTACAAAGCCTCCAATTAATGCTATAGCTACAGTCCAAATGTCCATGTCTGTGGATTATCATTACTGCTGAATGCTCTGACAGAGTTCGATCAGAACCCCATTTGTAGTCTTAGGGTGTAGAAAGCAAATGAGTTTGTTGTCAGCACCCGGCTTAGGCTCTTCACTGAGCAGTTTAAAGCCCAGCGTCTGTGCTAAAGCCATCGCCTTATGAATATCGTCGACTTCGAAAGCGATGTGATGAATGCCCTCCCCTTTCTTTTCGATGTATTTGCTGATGGGTGAGTCTTGACGAGTGGCTTCGAGGAGTTCTATTTTACTTTCTCCGATCTCAAAAAAGGAAGTATTGACGCCTTCGCGCTCTACTCCTTCTATTTTGTAGTGGGCCTTACCTAAAAGCTTGGCAAATAATGGATTACTTTTCTCCAGAGATTTGACGGCAATGCCGATGTGTTCGATTTTGATCATTGTCATTGGCTTTTGGACAAATGTAAACATAATTTTATTGGCAACAGATAGGTGCAGGCTTTGTAAAAAGCCGTAATCATGGCACAATGAATCAGAAAAAATAATAAATTTGCTAATGTTTGCTTAAACCCAACTTTTCAATAATCAATCGTGGAAATAAGTCGTTATTCATTACAAATTAAGGAACGTAAATCATGTTAAAGAAAAGTCTAAATAAATCCAGCAACCCCTTCTTTGCCGGTAATAGAATAGCTGCGGCACAGACTGCAAATGCTGATTACTCTCAAGCTGCCGAGAGTCAGGAAGTCATGACTGTACAGGGTGCAGTCAACAAATCGATCATGTTGGGAGTACTATTGGTAGCCACTGCCTTGGTCTCATTCAACTTTCCCAATCCGTTATTGATCTGGGGAGGGTTGATCGGTGGTTTGATTCTGGTTTTTGTGGCAGTATTCAAGCCTCAGCACAGTGGTAAGATTGCACCGGCATACGCCGTACTTCAAGGTCTGGTCGTTGGTGGCATCTCTGCATTGTATGGCGCTATGTATGATGGCATCATTTTTCAGGCCATAAGTCTGACTATGGCAGTGTTTTTCATCATGTTATTCATCTATAAGACCGGCATCATCAAGGTCACACAAAAGTTTAGGGCTGGTGTCGTCATGGCCACGGGAGCCATATTGGTCGTCTATGTGATCAATTTTGTTATGAATTTATTTGGTTCGGGCCTACCATACTTACATGAGGGTGGAACTGTAGGCATACTGATCAGTCTAGTCATCGTCGGTGTGGCCGCATTAAACCTACTACTGGACTTTGATAATTTTGACAAGGGTGAAGAAGCTAAGGCTCCCATTCACATGGAATGGTTTGCAGCGATGGGCTTGATCATTACACTGGTGTGGCTATACCTGGAGATATTGCGTCTTCTAGCTATGCTATATGGTAGAGACTAAACTCAGTCATTAAGCATAAATATCAATTATACAATAGGGTCTTCTGAGGCCCTATTTTTTTTGCCTATGCAGTCTCTAATGTTCTAAAATCATTTCCTACGACAATAGCCCGAATATGCAACAGAAATGCATCAGCGATGTGAAAGGGTGGCGACGCAGGAGCCAGACTCTGCGTAGCAATAGCGAAGCTGAGGCCGACCGTCCAGGGAGCCTTGGAACGAGTCTGAAAATAGCCGCCGTATGATCTAAGTCGAAGCTGTTTTGAGTGAGATCGAAGAATAAAAAATACGCGCATAGCCCAAGCTACGTAAGTATTTTTTTTCGAAGAGATTGCTCAAAAAAGTAAGACTTGGGGTCATCAAGGTGGCTGTTTTCAGACTCTACAAAAGCGACCCGAAGGGTGATGCCCAAAGAGAAAAACAAAATCCTTTCTTGAAATGCAAATGGAGATCATGAAGAGCTTACCCTCCTCCAAAGCGTTTCCTCATGGTTTCCATGACTTCTTTATTCTTGGCATTGAAGGTCTCCTGGTCGACTTTCTTACCTTTTGATGGCGGAGTGATGATCTTCTCATCTACAGGGCCGGGATTAATGGCCTTAGCTTCCATCATGGTCTCGCCAAAGTTGACGTCAATCTCGAGAATGGCACCCGGCAACCCCCTGTAATTCTCAGGTCCTACGCCTACAGGAATCTCCGGGCTAAACCAAGCTACGACGTAAGTAGAGTCTTCCTGAGATTCATAATACGCCAGCTGGCACATGTACCCAAGTATGGGCTTCATCTCTCCGCGCAGCTTCCATGGGTAGACATCCAAACTGTCCCTTACCAGATAGGTCTCCGTAACGATGTCCTGCTGCACGACTTTCTCTTTCTCCGGAAAATTGTAGTAAAATAAACCGGAAGATCCAAAATCCATGCGAAACCCCCTACCTCTGCCTTGGCTATTATCTTTGACCTTGCGGTACAGACTTTCTTCTCTGGTGAAGAACAACTCTTTTTCATAGGTCTGAAACTCAGGAATCATAGAAAGCAGATCATTACGATCAGGCGGAATTTTGGCGTGAAGATTGATTTTATGCTCGTAGATTATGTGGCCCTCTGTGACGATCTGGGCCAATAATGGCTGAGCAAATACAATAAAGATAACGACTAATCGGATCATGGTTTTTATGGTTTTGAAGAACTTGACAGATGGAAACATCTATCTATGCAAGCCCTAAGATAACAGACGATTGAAATCAATGGTTGTCACGTCAATGGTCGTCCAAAAATAATCAAAGTCCTCTTGATTTCGCCAAATAAAGGTCAATTCAAGGTTAATAAAAGTTAATCTCCATCAGCTCTGCGGCGAATTAATTACATTTGTAAAGTGATGAAAAGACAAACTTTAGCTGCGATATTGACCGGATTGAGCCTGATGTTGCTTATTGGGCTGTTGGTTTTTTGGCTTCAGAGAACTTATAACCAGCAGCAAGCCATACTCAAAAAAGAGGTCGGGTTTGCATTTTCGTCTAGCGTCAACTTTGTGCAAGATAGTATGGTTTCAGCCATTTGGAAAGAGCACTTATCTGACAGCACTTTTATAGAGCAACTCAACACCAACTTGCCCGGTAATGTCGCCACTCATCTCCAGGATATTGACAGCCTCACAGATGGCAACTGGAAGTCCATGTCAGTAAGACTGACCCGCCGCAACCAGGATGGTGACACTACGACAGTCGAAGAAGAGTCCGGCACGCACTTATTCAAGCATCAACGTCCACCAGGACCACCCTCAGACTCCAGAGCATATGCAAGAGATAGTGGCAGACAATTTTCGCATCAGATGTGGACCTATAAACGCTCCATGGGTCAGATCAAGTTTCTGATGACAGGCAATGACAGTATAAGGGTCGAATTGGATAGCAGCGATATAGCACATATGTTTCATCAAAACCTAATGAGGCAAGATATAGACCTACCGATGAATATCCTCATCGACCAGACCAATCCCTACCGTTCATCTAAAGACGGTAAGATTTACTCCCTGGCCATACCAGCCGGGCATCCAGTCCAGTTTTTTACCGGTGAAGTATCCGGTACTGTATTATTCATATTGATGCGTATGAAGTTTGAGATCGCATTTAGTCTGTTACTCATCCTTCTGGTACTCATGAGTTACTGGGTCATATGGAAGAATCTTCAGTCGCAGAAAAAGCTGTACACGATGCGCAATGATCTGATTGCCAATATCACCCACGAGCTAAAGACACCTGTATCAACAGTCCATGTCGCACTTGAAGCCATTCAAAACTTTGGGGTCATCCACGACAAAGAGAAAACAAGGTCCTACCTCTCCATGGCTCAGTCAGAGCTCGACCGGCTAAACATTCTGATCAATAAAATTCTCAAGGTCAAGGAGTTTGAAGATGGCCAGCTCAATCTGGATCTTCAGGATATACACCTACAAGACCTAATAGCTCAGGTGCAGTCTGCCCTGGACGTCTTCATCACAGAAAAATCTGCTCATCTCGATGTGCATTTACCTGACAGTGATATTATCGTCCGAGGAGATAATGTCCACCTCACCAATGCTATCATTAATCTGATAGAGAATGCGATCAAATACTCAGGTACTGATGCCAGCGTCAACATTAGTGTAGAGCAAGATCAGTGCTACGCCTCCATATCGATTGAAGATAATGGACCCGGCATCCCGGCAGTATATCAGGATAAGATTTTCGATCGTTTTTTCAGAGTACCGCATGACAACAGGCACAATATCAAGGGTCACGGCCTGGGCCTCAGCTATGTCAAGGAAGTGGTAGAAAGCCACGGCGGACAAATAGTGCTAGACAGGAGCAATGACAATGGCAGCAGATTCATCATGAAACTACCCATACACTATGACACCGATTAAGATACTATATGTAGAGGATGAAGTCAATCTCGGCAAGATTGTCAAAGAAAGTCTAGAATCGAGATCATTTGAGGTCAAGATGATTGCTGACGGTGCCTTGGTCATGGATGCCTTTCACGAATTCGGGCCGGACATTGTCCTTCTCGACATCATGCTTCCGCACATCGATGGGCTCACCCTGGGCCGATCCATCCGTGAAGTAGACAATCATGTCCCCATACTCTTCCTCACAGCAAAGACACAGACCAAAGACGTCATAGAGGGCTTTTCCTCGGGAGGCAACGATTACATCAGAAAACCCTACAGCGTAGAAGAGCTTATCGTTCGCATCCACAACCTGCTCTCGCTCAGTGGCCGGCAAGATATCCATACCGATGGGCAGTCAGAGATTGCGCTGGGCTCACTTTATAGATTCAACCCAAGAGAATACCAGCTCCACACACCTACCACCACATATAATCTGTCGCATAGAGAAAACGAACTGCTGAAGCTCCTCCTCCAGTACAACGACCAGACCATTAACAGAAAAGAAATACTCGTCAAGATTTGGGGCGATGATACCTACTTCAATTCACGCACCCTCGACGTCTATATCCGCAAGCTGAGAACCTATTTTTCAGAGGATGACAATATGCAAATTTATACCATCAAGGGCGTAGGCTATAGAGTGCGGTTAAGCTGACTTACCGGATTGATCCGCATCATAGTGCACGTAGAGATTGATCCAAATAGCCCGTGCCATCCTGTACACCCCGCCATATAAAATGACCAGCACCACGACTGCTCCACCAAGCGATTCATATACACCCATATCCAAAAGAAAAAACAATACACCAAACATCAACAACATCACTGCAGAGCTCAGCATATAGCCGATGTACATCGACCCCCAGTAAAAACCCGGCTCCAAAACATATTTCTGACCACAGTGCGGACATTCGTCCTTCATCGTAAACAGTTCACTAAAGCTCAAGAGCCTCGTCGGATATAAATCCCCCTCATGACACTTTGGGCACTTGTGATTGAGAATTGAATAGAGTTTACTTCCCTTTTTTATCATGGTCATTAATTTTCAGTCCTCAAAGGTAGTATTTATTGAAGTCTGTTTGTGTGACAATTGACACTAAACCGGAAGATTGTAGTCAATAAATGGTAGAAAAATTAAGGGCAACCAGCTTTAACGAAGCATCTCTAAAAGGCTGTAAAAATTGATGGTGTTGTTTATTTTTGATTTTTGGGCATCTCCCCGACCTACCCAAATGCATTTGGACAGGTCGGGGTCGTTACGCTTCATGGCTCGCTGTTCGCTCGGCCTCCAATTCGACTGTGTCTCATCGGAGTCTCCCTTTCCCAAAGATTTGGGGATCGGGCCCATTTCGCATCACTGATGCAAAAGAAAAATATTCACTATTCAAGTCAAATGATTCAAAATGGACAATTTTAAGAGCTTAGTCTCTATATATGGTAAAATGTCTTAACTAAAATTAATTATACATTGACCTACCATTAATTTTATCTAATCAAAAAAATAAATTATATTTAATCGCTGTTACTTCCTGTTTATGAAATCATTTATGAAGTAGGATAGATGAAATCAAAGGATAACAACCATAAGTAAAGATAAATATTACAAAAATACACAATATGTATGACCAACTAAAACAAACACTATGCTTAGGTTATCTATGATTGTAATGTTTGTTGTCCTGATTGGACAATTTGTAAGTGGACAGAGCATTTCAGCGTATTCTGAAAGTATAACCATAACACCCGATGAGGCGATACTCAATAATAGCCAAATCGTCAATCCAAACGTACACTGGATAGAACGAGAAACTGAAATGACATCCCCTGACACTAGAAATAAAAGATATAAGTTTTCTGAGGCGGAGTATGACATACAAGGTGTGCTGTATAGAGAACTGCTTTTCAGCGATTATGAGGTTGGAGATGAATTTGAAAGTACAGGTAGATATTTCAGAGAAGCGGATAATCGTATATATGAATCATTAAATGATAATGAATATTTGTTGTATGACTTCAATGTTGAGCATGGACAAGACTTAACCATTCATAACCCAATAATAGGTTACACAGCGAGTTTTCAAGTATCACTTGAAAACTCCGACCCCATAGTGCTATTAAATGGTGAATCTAGAAAGATTATTGACTTAATATGTGAAGGGTCAGACGGACCATTTGAATATTGGATAGAAGGTTTAGGGTCGTCATCGGGGTTCTTAGGCTCCTATTTGAGCTGTTTACTTGACAGAACTACGTCACTTCAGTGCTTCTACCACAACGATGAACTTTTATATAGAAACCCTGCCATAGAAGAGTGCTGGATGCCAACTTCTAGTAGAGAAATTTCTCAACTAAAAGAATTGACGGTATATCCCAATCCTACAAAAGGAGAAACTTTCATCGAATCAGGTATTGATTATGATCATATAAAAATTTTCTCAACATCAGGCACACTTGTTTTAGCTTTGCAAGGAAGGCAAGAGACAATCGACTTATCAATACTCATGAACGGCTTGTATTTCATTAGGGTTGAAAGTAATAATAAAATGGTCGGTTTCGGAAAAGTTTTAAAAATCGATTAAGCACATCTAGTATAAACAAGGCAACTGCTCAGGCATGAACGTATCCAAAGCGTCGATAAGCCTTCTGTGATTTATGCAAATAAACTAATCATACAGCCTGTTTGTAAAACAGGTATGGTGAGTTAAGATGGGTCACTTATTATTTCTGGGGAGTAGGTCTTAAATTATACAGTTAAGAAAATAGATTTACAAACAGTATAAATCTATACTAGCTGAGTTTAATTTGGACTTTTGGCTGTTCTT
>SLDF01000157.1 GCA_007125435.1 Saprospiraceae bacterium | reverse complement strand
TATGAGCAGGTATGGCATATGTAGTGGAGCGCTGGAGGGAGGGGCGACCGAACGGAAGCCACTCAAAACAGCAGCGACACTCTATGGCAGACCTGTGAATACAAGCGGATAGCCCGGCCCGGAGCTATGATGAGCGATGAGCGAGGCATAGCGAAGGGACACGTCAAATAACACAAAAAAGTAAAACCTGGAAGAGTGAAAACATATGTTAAAATTTTATCTTATATAGCGTTTTAAATGTGCATCCGTGTCAGTTTATTATTATCTTTGTAGGATTATACTCAGGAGGGAAAGGCATGAAGAGGTATTTAATAACAATTGTGGTAATCGGGTCAATGGCAGTCTGTGGTAGTATGTCCGTGGTGAATGGGCAAAACCTTACCAACAAGGCACTTGATTTGTACGAGTCCAGCCGGTATGATCTGGCTCTAGTGTATTACAAACAATTGTTGACAGTCAGGCCTCGAGATGAAGTATATCTGCATCATGCAGCGATGTGCTTTTTACAGACTAGACAGTACGAACAAGCCATCTCCACCTGGACTAAGCTCCTAAGCATCAATCCAGAGCATATAGACGGCATGTCACATCTGGTATATTGTCTAAGAATCCTTCAGAGGCATTCTGAAGCGACTTCATGGCTAAAAAAACTCGCCAATCACGATCAAAAAGCAGCTGAGCATTTTATTAAAAGCTGTGAGTTTGCCTATGCAGACTATGAAGAATCAAGTCTATATCACATTGAAATCGCACCATTCAATTCAGACCATGCCACATTTTTTGTATCCAAGATATTGAATGATCTGATCGGTGCTACTACGGAGCGGCCCAGTAACGCTGACAGGCAAAACCATCCGGGGCCGGACAATCACATAGAAGGCGAAAACTCCCTCTTCAGAATGACATTGTCAGAAAGCAAGAAAAGGTTTTTTAACAGCAGATTGACGTACAGCAAGAATACAGGTCCGGTAGCATTTGCAAGGTCTACTGGTTTGATTGCTTATGCCGTAAACAATTTTTCTGAAGGTGTGAGACAAGTAGCTCAGGCAGCTGCAGGGCAGCAAATACGATTTGCTTATCTGGATGATAAAGGTGAATGGATAGACCACTCCTCCTTTGAATACAACAGTAGCGAATATGCAGTCGGCTATCCATTTTTGACGGAAGATGGAGGGACATTGTACTTTGCATCAAATATGCCGGGTGGCTATGGTGGATTTGACATATATGTCAGTTATTTTGTAGACTCTACATGGACCAAGCCGCAAAATCTGGGTCCCAGAATCAACACGCCCGGCGACGAAATATCACCATTTTTCGATGGATCGCACCTCTACTTTTCTTCTGATTTTCACATGGGATATGGTGGTCTCGATATCTTCAGGGCGGATTTCAACTACGAAAGTTGGACCAACCCGATTAATCTGGGGCCATTGGTAAACTCATCATTTGATGATTTTAATTTTGTGTTTTTTGAGTCTATTAACAGGGGTTACTTCTGTTCGGACAGGCCCTCTTCATTTAAGAATGAAAACATCTACAGGGTAGGAAAGAATGCAAAGAAGATAAAAATATCGATCAACGATTTCAAAAGACAGGTACCGATCACAGGTGTCGAAATAGATTTGTCCAGATGTGGTAAGCCTGTAGGAATAACAAATGCAGCAGGGCAGTTTGAATTTGAGATTTCACAGGGATTTGATTGCTATGTGTCTTTAGCTAAAGTTGGCTACACAGGTACATCCTTCAGATTAAATTATGAGGACATCAGCGGACCGATAAAAAAATTCAATATTCAGTTGAACAGCACAGTCAACTTCTATCAAGGACAAGTAGTAAGTAAAGAGGCCAATGAGGGTATCAAGGGCGTATATGTATCTCTAATCAACGAATTGGATGGAGAAATCCAGGAGACGTATACCGATCTCAACGGCTATTATACTTTCTATATAAAGCCAATGGGCAGATATCATATCAGTTTTGCCAAAACAGGCTATCTACCGTCACATCTTGATTTTAAGACAGGAAGCAAGATGAGTGAAAATATACTTGGTCGCATACAATTGGCCAAAGCAGATAATATTATGCTCGCAGAGTTTTATCAGAAAGATAGTCCCGGCGAGAACAATGGAAGTGATACGCACCTAAGACAAGATGCTCTTGCCCAAGATGTAGAGACGGCCATGAAGAATCTGCATAATCAACAAATGGCTCCCCTGCCCGCACAAAACAAAGGGCAATTGCAAGAGGTCGATGCATTACCCCCAAATGAAATCGAAGAAAAGATTGAAACTAGTACAGCATCTGCACCCATATATGATAGCCCTGCAAGTGTACCCGTTAAGAAAGCCCAGCCACCATCTGCTATAAGGATAGAAGATTATAAAGAGAATGTAAACCAACCGGCAATATTGGGATATGCTATACAAATAGCTGCTTTTGCCAATCCTAATATTGATATAACACCTTTTAATTATTACCTTAAGACATTTGGTCAGGTGTATATGAGTCAGAGGAGCGATGGACTGATCAGGATCATGGTAGGGATATATGATACTAAACTGGAAGCTGAGGATATATTGCAAAGGATAAGAGCCGATAAATTTAAAGAAGCATTCATAACACCAATACCTGTAGGTGTAAAGCTGGATTCACCGGAAGCCTTCAAAAGAAAGCACAAAAACTATCCCAAGCCCATGAAGACTTCGATTTCAGAGAGTCAAGAAGAATACATGGTTAACATTGGCTATTTCAAGCACATGCGATGGTTTGATAATAAAGAAATTGAAGAAATAGGTCTCATCGAAGAGAGAAGAGAGAAGGATAAGATATTGGTATTGCTGAGTGGATATACTTCAAAAGCTGAGGCATTAGAAGCACTTGAGAAAGTTCAATCAAAAGGATATCGCAACGCCAATGTGGTAAAGGCAGGACCACATGGAGAGTTGATTCCTGTAAATTGAGGTTTTAGCATTATAAAAGGCATTCAATATTTATAAACAATCTAGACTCTGACGCCGGGTTTGACCAAGGTATCAGTTTTAGTTAAATTAATAGGGGTATTTCATTTTGTCACTTTGGGCATCACCCTCGTCTTTTTGTCCTCGGGTCGCTTTTGTGAGTCTGAAAATAGCCATCTTAATGATCCCAAATCTTGCTCTTTTGAGCGATATCTTCGAAAAAAATACTTACGGAGTCAAGCTACCCTTGATGCAATCTTCAAAGGCTAGACCGCTGCACTGCTTGATAATTTTACTTTATACTTCCTGCTTCATCGGTCGCGTAGCACTTGAGGCTATGCTCTCTCTTCAGCACTCGTCTA
>SLDF01000379.1 GCA_007125435.1 Saprospiraceae bacterium | reverse complement strand
GTGCTGAAGAGAGAGCATAGCCTCAAGTGCTACGCGACCGATGAAGCAGGAAGTATAAAGTAAAATTATCAAGCAGTGCAGCGGTCTAGACTTTGAAGATGGCATCAAGGGTAGCCTGACTACGTAAGTATTTTTTTTCGAAGAGATTGCTCAAAAGAGCAAGACTTGGGGTCATTAAGATGGCTATTTTCAGACTCTAAAAAGCGACCCGAGGACGACAGGACGAGGGAGATGCCCAAAGCCAAAAGATAATATAAACCCGGCCTATACTCTACAGTCACTCTTACATGAAGGTGCCGTTATTTGTCCTGTAGACGGTAGCGAGGACTACCTGACCAACGGCTTTAAGCGTAGGTATATTGATGACATCTATATTGTCACTGTGGGTATGCCAGTACCACCCAAAACCGGTTTGTGAGTCTTCTGGTCGATTGACGATGTTGGTCATCGGAATTTTTGCAATGGTATTGACAAAGTAGTGATCATCAGTAATAGGACCTGTCCGGGTCTTGACAAAATACCCACCATAGCCCATACTCTGTGCCAAATTCCATATTTGATTAGTCAGCTGAGGAGCGAATTGCATAGAAAACCCTTCCATGGTGAATCGCGCGCCCTTAGAGCCAACCATGTCGAGAAGTATGCCAAATTCAGCGGTATAGCCTTTTTTATGCGGGTTCCTTGCCCAGTGCTGAGCACCGAGACACCAGCTCTCAGAGTTTCTACCACTATTATCGCCCTGGTCTTCTGCGTCAAAAAATATGATATCGACGCCAAGCTCAATTGGGAATGCTTTCAGGTTTCTGGCTATCTCTAGAAGGACACCAACGCCACTGGCGCCATCATCAGCGCCGGGTATGGGCTCTTCCTGACGGCTCTCGTCAGGGTCATAGTCTGCAATAAATCTGGTGTCCCAGTGTGCAGCTAAAACTATACGCATAGTCGCATCCGGATTAAAAACGCCAATAATATTCGTAGCGTCAAAGGACTCACCTCTGTATGTTTGTGCCTTGAAATCCTGTAGTATCACTTCGTCAGCCCACTGGCTCATGGCATCATGTAACCATTCTTTGCATTGTTTATGCCCTGATGAATTAGGGTTTCGAGGTCCAAAGCTCAATTGCTTTTCGATAAAAGCATAGGCTGAATCGGCCTGAAATGGAGGAACGTTTACTTTTTGCCTGGGAGGTGCATCCTTTTCTGTCTCTTGCGCTATGGGTTCGGGCTTTGCCTCATCCTTGCACGATACGACAGTGAAGATCACTGCCAAAAAGGCCAATGACAATATGGTAAGACGATTTTTCATACTCATTGTATTAATTGTTTTTGATTGACCAGGAGGCTCCGTCCTTTCCATCTTTTACTAGAACACCGGCCGCTGTCAGTTTGTCTCTGATCAGATCAGACGTTGTCCAATCTTTATTTGTTCTTGCATTTTGTCTTATCTCCAGGACCAGTTCCAAAACATCTTCCAAAACGGCAGTTTGGGTATTATCATTACCGGATGTCTCATCTTTAAGTCCGAATATGTGAAAAATGAAATCAGATAAGACAACTTTTAACCTCTTGAGTGTGTCTGCAGTGATCTCCGAAGCCGATATGGTTCCATTGGCGAGTGAGTTGATCACCGGTACCACTTCAAAAAGACGAGCCAGGGCCTTAGGCGTATTGAAATCATCGTCCATTTCATTAAAAGCCTGATCTAGCGTTTGATTCACTTTGGTGTCTACATCTGTTGGAGTCGGAGCCTTGGCCTCATCCAGCTTAGTGAGGTTTTTGTACGCTTCCATTAGTCTTTGGTAGCCTTTTTCTGCGGCCTGTAGGGCGGTATCTGACAAATCCAGCGTACTGCGATAATGCGATTGAAGCATAAAGAAGCGCACGACCATAGGCGAATAGCCTTTAGAAACATGAGGGCTATCGCCGGTAAACAATTGCTCCGGCGTGATGGTATTGCCATCGCTTTTGGCCATTTTTCGCCCGTTCATAAGCAGCATATTGCCATGAAGCCAATAGTTAGCCGGAGTGCTTTTGCATGCTCCAAAATTCTGTGCTATTTCATTTTCATGGTGTGGAAACGTCAGGTCTGCACCTCCTCCATGTATGTCGAACCTATCTCCCAGGTATTTAGTACTCATAGCTGAGCACTCTAGGTGCCATCCCGGGAAGCCAAGTGACCAGGGTGAGTCCCACTTCATGATGTGGCTGTCATCAGCTTTGATCCATATGGCAAAATCTGATGGATGCCTTTTTTGGTCTTGCTTCTTCAGGTTATCTCGGCTTTCAGCAACCAGATCGTCTAATACCCGTCCTGACAACTTACCATATAGCCCCGTTTCCTTTGCAAACTTTAGCGTGTCAAAGTAGACAGAGCCATCTGCTTCATAAGCGTAGCCATTGTCTAAGATCTTTTTGACCATATTGACCTGTTCAGGTATGTGTCCTGTGGCCCTTGGCTCGATACTTGGAGGTAAGACATTGAAAGTCCTCATCATATCATGGAAGCCATTGGCGTATTTTTGGGCTACTTCCATAGGCTCTAATTGCTCCAGCCTGGCCTTTTTGGAGATTTTATCCTCAGCCCCACTATCTGCGTCACCTTCCAGATGGCCCACATCAGTTATATTTCTGACATACCGGACTTTAAAGCCCACATACTTTAAGTATCTGTATATGATGTCAAAGCTTATGAATGATCTACAGTTACCGAGGTGGACATCGCTGTAGACAGTAGGTCCACAGACATACATGCCGACTCTTCCTTCGACAATAGGCTTAAACTCTTCCTTTTCTTTGCTGACCGTATTGTAGATCTTGATACTTCTATTCATAAAGTTATTTGTTATCTTAAAATTAGTGTTGCCCGCACAGGGAAATGATCAGAATATATGCGGTCCTTCAAAGTCTCATAAGACAAAACCTGAAACTTTTGATCTGCAAAGATATAATCAATTCTCAAACCCGGTATACCTCCGGCATAAGTAGTACCTATACCTCTACCTGTTTTTTTGAACCCATCTGTCAAAGACCGAGCGGCAACCCTGTAGACATAGGATTGTGGTGTGTCATTCAGATCACCTGCAAGAATGACAGGATAGGGAGAATCTTGTATATGTTCATTAATAAGTGCGGCCTGCTGAGCCCTCATGACAGCTGTATGCTTGTATTTTGAAAACATGGTTTTGAGCTTCGATCTCGTGCTTTCACCTGTGGTGATGCCTTCGGTTATCATTTTCTCTGCGTCATCCGTAATACGATTGGACTCCAGGTGCATACTATAGACCCTGACCTTATTGCCATGCCAATCGATATCTGCCCAAATACAAGAATTAAAAGATTGGTCAAAAGCGATCTCACCCTTGTCTACTATGGGAAACTTAGAAAATATACCGGTCATAGTGCGTTGTTTGTCCAGCTTATGCTTGTGGGTAAAGCCAAGTGTTTTCTCAAAGAAAGGAATATTGGAAGATACCATATCCTGTACACAGACTATATCCGGCGAAGAAGAACCAACAATCATATCCTTCATTTCTTGAAGGAGTGAATCTTGAATCCCTTTGTCCTTACTTTTAAAGACCACTTGAAGGCCTTGCAGATTAAAGGTGACGACATGGAGCTTTTGATCCTCAAGCGTAGGCACACTGCCTTTAAAGTTGGCAAAGCTTATTAAATAGCTCCAGCCCAAGATGATTGTCAGTAAAGATAAAAGCGATCTTTTGTAAGATTTGACAAACAGCCAAAACAAAATGAAGATAACATTAATGACCAGCCAAAGTGGGTAGAGCAAGCCAATGGTGGCAATAGGCCAAAAGTGTTTAGGATGAATAAAGGGATTGATGTAAGACACGAGGGTTACAAAGACAAAGGCTATATTGATGAAGAACAGAATTTTAAATACTATTTTCACATATTATTTTTTGCTGGCTTGAAACAAAAACTCTTTCTCTTCCTGTGAAAGGCTCTCATATCCTGAAGCTTTGATCTTTTCCAGTATAGCATCCAGTTTCTTTTGGTGATCTACACTATCAGAGCTATGACTTCCCTCAGCACTATCCTTTGTTTTTTCTTTGTTCTTAAAGACCATGAAAGGTACCTTAGACTGCTTTGGTTTCTTAGCTGGTGAGCTCGGTATATTGGGGTTGAGCTTTCTCAATATCCTATTTACGCCCTCTGACAGGTCTATACCCTGACGAAGCGCATGAATAAAAAACCAACCAAACATAGCACCACCGAGATGGGCAAAGTGTCCACCGGTATTGACATTACTTGCCAGTCCTATCAAGTCCAAAAACACCAGTACCAATACGATATATTTCAATTTGACTTCGCCAATTAAAATCAACCGCATCCTGTAGTCAGGAGACAAAGTACCTGAAGCCACAACTATAGCCATCACACCGCCGGAAGCCCCTAGAGCATAGATGGTGGCATCGCCTCCGTAGGCAAATAGATTAGCACTTAGGAAAAAGAAAGCATTACCGATCAATCCGCCAAGCAGATAGATAGGTAATATCCTATGATTGCCTATAAAGTCGCCTACTATACGACCAAACCAGTACAAAAACAGCATATTGAATAATATATGCCACAAACCCTCGTGCAAGAAAATGGAAGTGATAATAACCCAGGGATGTGTCAATATGAACCAACCATCTGAGGACATGCTCAAGAAATGGACGATGTCTTTATAAATTCCAGGGAGCACACCACCGTTTGATGCCCATAGAATTATCCTTACCAAATTGATAAGTACGAAAATAGAAACATTGATAATGATGATCCTCGTGATCATATTACCGTAGTTGTACTCCCTTTTCACATCTTCCCAAACCGAACTCAACATAATTTCTACTCTAGTCCATTAAAAAATAATCCTCTTTACCTGACTTCCTTTAAAACGCATATCACTCCAAAAGGATGTAACTCTGCATATCAATTGATTTGATTGAATTTACCTGAGGCTTTCCAATATAATATGATTAGAATACCTGTTAATGCACCACCCAGATGGGCAAAATGGGCAATATTGGTCTCTCGGCCACTAAAGCCAAGATATAATTCAATAGCTGCGAATATCATGACAAAGTATTTAGCCTTCATGGGTATGGGAGGTATGAGGAGCATTATTCTCATATTGGGGAATTGCATACCAAATCCCAACAGTAAACCATATATCGCCCCACTGGCACCAACGACAGGCACATCAAATGTCTTTGTAAAATACATGTACAACAGATGAATCACCAAGGCCCCAAAACCACATATCAAATAGTAGCTCAAAAACCGTTTAGGTCCCCAGAAGTATTCCAGGTTTGAGCCAAACATATACAGACCAAACATATTGAAAAACAAGTGCATCGGCGACCCATGCATAAACATATGTGACACTATCTGATAAGGTTGAAACCCTTCTGACCCCGGCCAGTACATAGCTAGTGTAGCCACAGGTCTTTGCAGCAGAAAGAATGAGCCAAAATACACCAGTACATTTATGATCAACAGATGCTTGACAACTTCAGATACTCTAGGCATAACGTATTAATTCTTCTTAAATCTTTTTTCTAAATCATCCAGGTCCAGTGTGATGAAGCATTTTCTACCCATTGGACTTGTATAAGGCATTTCACATGAAAACAGCTGGTCAACCAGAGATTGCATTTCGTCATTCGACAGCTTTCGGCCTCGCTTCATGGCCGTTGACTTGGCTAATGCTGATGCAGCTTTCTCGTTGAGGTTCAAATCTAGATCAATATTCGATTTGTATTGATCGATCAGTTGATGAATCAATTCCTCCGGGTCGTGATCTTTACCCTTCATCGAAGGCGTCCCGTGAATGATAAACTCAGACTCGCCAAAAGGTTCAATCTTGACCCCAAATTCATTAATGATTGGTACTAGCTTATTTACTATATCAATATCTGCACCCTGGACAGACACCACTTTAGGAAACAGGAGCTTCTGAACAGACGCCTGTCCATTTTTCAAATCAGCCATGTACTTTTCAAAGAGTATGCGTTCATGAGCAGCTTGCTGGTCTACAATGATGATACCTGAGCGTATATGGCACATGATGTACGATTGATGGATTTGATGAGGCTGGGTATCTGTCCATTCATCCCCGGAAGTAAACAGCTTCTTTTCCTGTTCATCTTGCTGATTAGACTGGCTGGGTAGGATGACTACGTCCTCTTTATCTGCAGCATCTTTATTATCGTCATTGAATATTTGCTCGTAGTAACTCATCCACTCGCGTTTCTCCTCGGTAGCAAATCTGTTTTCGGCTGGTTTTTTCCAGTCAGATGCGCCTGCATTTTTACTCCCGGAGCTAGTCGAAGGAGAAGGCGGATTATCCATTTTAAACACCCTATCCTGATCAAAATCCAAGGTGGGCGCCACATGATATTTGGAAAGGGCGTACTTGGCAGCGACCTTGAGATAGTTGTAGATGATGCGTTCATCTTCAAACTTTATCTCTTGCTTAGTCGGGTGAACATTAACATCGATTTTCGATGGATCTACTTCCAGAAATATAGCAAAGAAAGGAAAACGACCCTCAGGTAAAATATCTTCATAGGCAGTAGCTACTGCATGATTCAGGTAGTGGCTTTTGATGAACCTCCCATTGACGAATAAGAACTGATCACCTCTGCGCTTCTTAGCTGTTTCGGGCGTACCTATATACCCCTTTAGTGTCACTAAATCCGTGGTTTCTTCGACAGGTACCAAGACTTCCGTAAAATCTTTTCTTTTGAAAATACTATTAATCCTTTGTCGCAAATTGCCCGGTGCCAGGCGGTAAGCTTCACGATCGTCTAAGAACATACTCAGCTTAATTTCCGGATAGGCCATAGCGATCCTTATGAACTCTGCCTCCGCATGAGCTGCCTCCAGGTGATCCTTTTTGAGAAACTGCTTTCTGGCAGGTACATTGAAGAAAAGGTTCTTTACAGCTACGCTAGTGCCGGTCTCGCATTGACAGGGCTCCTGGGTGATGACATTTGACCCTTCAATGAGGATTCTTGTCCCGAGGTCAGCTTCATGTGTTTTAGTTTTCAGCTCGACCTGAGCTACAGCTGCTATAGACGCCAACGCCTCACCTCTAAATCCCATCGTCCGAAGGGCAAATAAATCTTCTACTTTATCAATTTTTGAAGTGGCGTGTCTTTCAAAAGCCATTCTGGCATCTGTCTCCGACATACCCTTGCCATCGTCGATGACTTGAATGAGTGTTTTACCGCCTTCTTTTAATATCAGTTTGATACTATCGGCTCCGGCATCTAGGGCATTCTCCATTAATTCCTTGACCACAGATGCAGGTCTCTGCACGACCTCACCGGCTGCTATTTGATTAGCCAGGGCGTCTGGAAGAAGTTTGATAATGTCACTCATGGGTCCGGAAGGTTCGTTATTAGCCTGCAAATATAACTAATATATATGTCCTTCTGTTGTTTTGAATCCCATCATATTATCAATACGTCAGCTCCCAAGCCATATGTACGCATATGCTGCAATAGATGCCCCTATGAGCGGGCCGATAACCGGAATCCAGGCATAAGACCAGTCGGATCCTCCCTTATCTTTAATTGGCAACAGGGCATGTATGATTCTTGGAGAGAGATCTCTGGCTGGATTTATGGCATACCCTGTCGTGCCGCCAAGTGATAGACCAATTACCCAGACCAAAAATGCTACCGGCACTGCGCCCAGAGCACCAAGGCCTATAGGTAGGTGCTCTTCTTTGGATGTATGCAACTCTGCTCCGGTACTATACAATACTACGATGATTAATACAAACGTCCCCACCATCTCAGCCAAAACATTCACAGTGTAATTCCTGATGGCCGGAGCCGTACAAAACACGGCTCGCTTCAGATCGGCATCATCGGTTTGCTTGAAGTGATCCTTGTACAATGCCCAGGCAGTAAATGCACCTAATGCTGCTCCGATGAACTGCCCCAAAATGTAAAGCGGAACACTATGCCATTCAAATTTTCCGGTTAATGCAAGCCCTATGCTAACTGCCGGATTTAGATGAGCACCACTATAAGGGCCGGCAACAACAACACCGATGAACACGCCCAGTGCCCAGCCGGTAGTGATCACAATCCAACCTCCACCAAATCCCTTTGTCTCATTCAGCACCACATTGGCAACCACTCCGGCACCCATAAGGAGCAGGAGAGCCGTACCTAAAATTTCTGCCGCAAAAGGTGTCATAAGATTAGTTTTAATTGATATGACGTGAGTGCAGCTTTGAAGTCAGATCAAAGCACTTACACAAAATAGGTATAACGCCCTAAATTTAACTAAATTCATTAAAACCGCTACCTTTAAAGGGTGCATTTCATTTTGTCGCTTTGGGCATCACCCTCCTCCTGACGTCGTCGGGTCGCTACGTTACAGGGCTCCCTGAACGGTCGGCCTCTGCTCCATTAACATTACGCAGAGTCTGGCTCCTAGCGTCGCCACCCTTTCACATCGCTGATGCAATGCAGTAGATAAATCTGTTTTCTTACATCAGTATCAGAGGTCTTGACTATTGGCATTTGGTTTGTGTTTAACTTGATTTAACCCTCATTACGAATTTACAATGCATGATTCGGGTTTAATACATAGGGTAAAACTTGCCAGTCTCCTAATAATTGGCTGCTTACATATTATAATTAATTTTAAAATGATATATTTGCCGCATAAATAACGAAGACAGCGATATGATAGGATATATCCGGGGTAAGCTGACGCTAAAGACACCTACACATGTCTACATAGAGGCCAATGGTGTCGGCTATTTTGTACATATTTCGCAACAGACCTATAGCAAGATAGAGGCTAAGGATGAGGCCTTGCTCTACACCTCACTGATCGTGAGGGAGGACAGTCAGACGCTCTATGGGTTTTATGATGAGGTAGAGAAGGAGATTTTTAATCATCTGATATCCGTCTCAGGAATAGGTCCAAATACCGGTAGGGTCATACTATCATCTATGACTAGCAGCGAGATACGGTCAGCCATACTGACAGATCGGCCGGAAATATTCAATAAGGTAAAGGGCGTGGGGCCAAAGACTGCTAAAAAAATCATCTTAGACCTCAAGGATAAGCTACTAAAAATGGGCGATATCGAAGATGGTGGAGATATAATATCTGCTGGGGGCAATACTGCCAAAAATGAAGCGTTATCTGCACTTGTTGCCTTAGGCTTTAACAAACAGCGTGCCGGAAAAGCTCTGGATAAAGTATTGCAAGATGCAACCGGAGACATCTCTGTAGAAGAGCTGATCAAGCTGGCGCTTGGCCAAATGTCGTAATTCGGCAAAAAAATATGTTAATTTTTTTAACAAAATTCAATACGAACATAATTACTTCGTTTAGGTATGCGTATTGACGACAGAGCAGGTAAGTTGATTAGAAGGTATTTATGAAGCGGACGTTACTTTATACGCTATTATATATTGGTATTGGTAGTACATTGGCTGGGTGGAGCTCGCGGAGCTACACGCCGGACTATACTGTAGACGACAGCTTTGACAAAGACCGCGACAATGCTATAGAAAATGACACACTGCCCCAAAGAGATCGAACAGATGACTTCATCAATAATCGACTGAGAAACCCCTATGATCTCAACGACCCATCCATCATAGAGAAAGAGGTAGAGTTTGATCCGGAGACGAACCAATACATCATCAAAGAGAAGATAGGTAAAGACTACTATAGAGCACCTACATATATGTCATTCGAGGAGTATCTGGAGTATCGTGCTGAGCAGCAACAACGCGAATATTTTGCACGTATGGGAGGTATAGGTGGCCCTGCCGGAGGTCTAAAAAAGGATCCACTGGACAAAATCGACGTATCCAGATCACTGGTAGATCGACTATTCGGAGGGTCAAATGTAGATATCAACCCACAGGGTAATATCGATGTCACGCTTGGTGTCAACCACCAAAGAAGAGAAAACCCGGTTCTATTGGCCAGACAGCAAAACTTTACCAACCTCAACTTTGACATGGCCATCAATATGAGTGTGACCGGCCAAATCGGTGAAAAGCTGAAACTCAATGCCAACTACAATACACAGGCCACTTTTGACTTTGACAATCAAATGCGTCTGGAATATGACAGTGAAGCATTCAGTGAAGATGAGATTATCAAGAAGATAGAGGCCGGTAATGTAACCCTACCTCTGAGGTCAAACCTCATACAGGGCGCACAAAGTTTATTTGGTATAAAAACAGAGATGCAGTTTGGTAAACTCAGACTGACAGCTATTGCTTCACAGCAAAGGTCTGAGTCTCAAAATATCCAGGTACAAGGGGGGGCACAACAGCAATTTTTCGAGGTCAAGGCCGATGAATATGATGAAAACCGCCACTTCTTCATATCTCACTTTAACAGAGAGACTTTCGAGCCTGCATTAGACAATCTACCTATTATCAACTCCGTATTCAAAATCAACCGTATAGATGTCTACGTTACAAATGAAAGGAATCAGGCGGAGGGCGTTAGAGATATCGTAGCCCTGGCAGATATGGGTGAGTTTACCAGACTGACCAACCCCAATGTAAGACCTGGCCCCGGTGCCAATACCAGAGATGTGACTGGTCAATATCCGCTACCTGCAAATGATGTCAATACACTCTACAGCGAGATTCTTGATAGACCAGAGACTAGAACGATAGACAATGCTGTCAATGTACTACAGAGGCCTCCATTCAATATGGAGATGGCAAAAGACTTCGAAAAAGTCAGAGCCAGAAAACTATTGCCATCAGAATATACAGTCAATCTAGAACTCGGATATATATCCTTAAACACTACACTGAGACCTGACCAGGTCCTTGGTGTTGCGTACGAGTATGTTTACAACGGTGAAGTCTTTCAGGTAGGTGAGTTTGACAATGAGGTGCCCAATGCTCAGGGTGAAGATCTAGGTGTTTTATTCGTGAGGATGTTAAAATCCACAACGCCTAGAGTAGATATACCTAACTGGCACCTCATGATGAAAAACATATATAACATCAATGCTTATCAGGTCAATCAAGAAGACTTCAGGCTTGACATCGTATATGAGGATCCGGGTGGAGGAGAAAAGCGTTTCTTACCTTCATCCAATTTGGCAGGTGTGCCATTGATCCGCGTGTTCAACCTTGATAACCTGAATATGAATGGAGATCCTGGCCCTGATGGCGTATTTGACTTTGTAGAGGGACTGACCATTAATACCCGAAACGGTAGGATCATGTTTCCGGTATTGGAGCCATTCGGGTCTTCACTATCCAACCAGATAGATGATGCCATCCAACGAGAACGGTATACCTATCAAATGCTCTATGACTCCACAGTAACGAGAGCTAGAGAGTATCCCGAGCTGAACCGATATACAATAAGGGGTAGTTATAAATCGAGTGTAACCTCAGAGATCAGCCTGGGTGCCTTCAATATACCGGAAGGGTCTGTGCGGGTGACAGCCGGTGCCATGCCATTAGTAGAGGGTGTAGACTATGAAATAGACTATTCGCTGGGTAGAGTGCGCATACTTAATGATGCACTCTTAGGTCCCGGTAATCAAGTCAATGTTTCTTTCGAAAATAATGCCATGTTCTCCTTTCAACAAAAGACGATGATAGGTCTCAGGGCAGAGTATGAAGTCAACAGGAATCTTCAAGTGGGTGGTACATACATGCACTTGTTTGAGCGACCCTTTACCCAGAAAGTAAACCTCGGAGATGACCCCATCAATAACAGGATATATGGTCTGGATTTTAACTATAGTGATGATGCTCCATGGCTGACAAGAATCGTAGATATGTTACCCTTCTATTCGACCAAGGAGATGTCAAGAATATCAGTATCTGCCGAGGCAGCAGCACTCAGGCCAGGATACTCCAGGGCGATCAAGCAAAATGGGGACGGCGCTGTATACCTTGATGACTTTGAAGGTACCATCAGTAGGATAGATATGCGAACGCCTGCCAATGCATGGGTTTTATCCAGTGTGCCACAGTTTGCCAGAATAGAAGGTCGTAAAGTTTTCGAAGAATCAGAGCTCATTAATGATCGACTCGGCGGCGTCAACAGAGCCTTACTCAATTGGTATCGTATTGACAATATAGCGCGTACGCAGGATGACTCCCAAAATCCATACACGCGTCCGGTAAACCTTCAGGAAATATTCCGAAATGCCTCTATCCAACCTGGTCTAAACAACGTGGTACAGATATTTGACATGACCTATCATCCGCAGCTGAGAGGACCATATAACTACGATGTTCCAGGTGG
>SLDF01000141.1 GCA_007125435.1 Saprospiraceae bacterium | reverse complement strand
GATATCCTTTGTCCGTTCAATACTTTTTTTGCAACTTTCAAAAGGTCAACTGAATGACTACACCCTTCTAAGAGGCTGGTTATCTGATTTAAATTATCCATATTTTAGTATTTGCGAAGCAAAAGTATAACATTTGACCTTGTAAACAGTTTTCTAAAGTGTTTAATCTGGAAATGACACCCATGTTATCGATACTTATCCCTACACTTAACTACGATGTCAGTGACTTGTGTATGTGTTTGCACAAGCAATGTTTGCAGTTAAAAATACAGTTTGAGATTATCGTGGCTGATGATGGATCAGATGATGATTTCAAAACAAGACATGAACCTTTAGAGACTTATGAAAATATTAGAGTTTTATACCTTCAGGAGAATATAGGTCGCGCTGCTATTAGAAACTACCTGGCGTCAAATGCTGCTTACTCAAATCTGCTATTTCTCGATGCTGACTCAGAACCCTATTCAGACGACTTCATAAAGTGTTATATAGACAATCTTGGAAAGGCAAATTTGATATGTGGAGGTAGGAAATATCTAGAGTGTAAACCAGAAGATCAGAAGTATTGGCTACATTGGACCTACGGGCATAAAAGAGAATCAAAGTCTGCAGAAATCAGGAATGTCAAATCATACGAAGGATTTCAGACTAATAATTTTCTTATAGAAAAAAACGCTTTCAATAAAGTGAGATTTGATGAAGATCTCAAAACCTATGGGCATGAAGACACGTTATTTGGACACTTATGTAAAAAAGCTGAAGTATCAATATATCACATAGACAATCCCGTATATCACATTGGATTAGATGATCAGGATGCTTTTTTGGATAAGACAATAATGGCAGTTAAAAATCTTCGCTTTATAGAACAGCAATACCCTGATTTTTCCACCCGACTGTCAAAACAAGCACATCGCATACCAAGGGTTCTAAGACCACTTCTTGTAGTCACAATCAAAATATTATATCCTATTCTGGTTCAGAACATAAAAGGTGAAAACCCGTTAATACGGTGTTTGGACTTTATAAAATTATATCATTACTACAAATAAACACATGGAATACAGAAGACTTGGAAAATCAGGAGCAAAAGTAAGTGCGCTTTCATTTGGTAGTTGGATCACATTCGGTAATCAAATTGGAAATGATGTCGCTAAAGCATTAATGGTAAAGGCTTATGACGCAGGCGTTAATTTTTTTGATAATGCTGAGATTTATGCTGATGGCAAATCAGAGATAGTTATGGGAAATATATTAAAGGAGCTACAATGGGATCGCTCCACTTATATGGTTTCCAGTAAAGTGTTTTTTGGAGATGGGGGAACTTTACCTACCCAACGAGGCCTACACAGAAAGCACGTCATCGAAGCATGCCACGCTGCTCTTAAAAGGCTTAAAGTCGAATATTTAGATCTGTACTTTTGCCATAGACCGGACAAAGAGACACCTATAGAAGAAACGGTCAGAACCATGAATACCCTTATCGAGCAAGGTAAGATATTTTACTGGGGAACCTCAGAGTGGTCAGCACAAGAAATTATGGAAGCTCATATGATTGCTAATAAGCTTGGTCTCGAGGGACCTGTTATGGAGCAACCGCAATACAATATGTTTCACAGAGAAAAAATGGAGGCGGAGTTTCTTCAAATATTTAGGAATGTTGGATTAGGCACTACGATATGGTCGCCATTGGCATCTGGAATTCTTACGTCTAAGTACCTTGATCAGTTTCCTGAAGACACCAGATTGAATCTGGAAGAATTAAGGTGGTTAAAGAAGAAGAACCTGACCGAAGACAATCTTAAAAAGTCAAAAGCATTAAAAAGTTTGGCTGATGAACTTGGAGTATCTCTACCAAAGTTAGCTATTGCATGGTGCCTTAAGAATGAAAATGTCAGCACTGTAATACTGGGAGCCAGTAAAACATCTCAACTTGATGAAACACTAACCTCCCTGGAAACAGTAGATGTTTTGACAGAAGACGTCATGGATCGCATTGAGAGCATTTTAGACAACAAACCTGAGTTGCCTCCTTTCTAAAAGAAACAAGGACGAAAGGTGAATTTGGATGTCTGTTCCACTATTATTCACAAAGAATTTAATCTCATTTATCTCATTTGAAAGGCCATGATCGATATGGTGTGTTTCTAATAAGAAGGAATTTTTATCATCTATATGTTACTTACTAAGCGTCTTTATACAAATCTTGTCTTATGTTTTTTTAGCTTTAGTCTAGTTATTATAGAGATTAAAGGTGATAATCTTTTTGCATCCGAAGGTCTTCAAACTTTAATTAATGGTAAGTCAGGTATAAATCAAAGCTCGCCATTGACAAGACCTATACATCAGCAATTGACAAATGATAGCCCGAATGCTCAAATCATGTATTGGTTAGAAGGTGATCCCGGATACAGATGGTATGGCATCATGATAGAGTTATCAAAGGCTTATCCTCAGCATAGAAATGGTGGCAGAATGGTTGCTCTGCATTATGCACATTACAGGGCTTTGCGTGCATTAGAGGAAAAAAAACTGTCACTATCAGATAGTCAAAAGCAAATCGAAGTTGATGGTATAAACATTCGGGTCTCAGAGCGCAACATTTTTAGTCGACTCATAGTGGCACTTGTCTCGAGTGAAATATTGAAATATTATTTTGACGATGCGACTGAAGACATTGATCGTCAGATAAAGTCTTGTACTCATGCATTATCGCAGATTTATAGATTCACTGATGCAGAAATGGAGACCATCGATTCTATAGTGAAAGCTGAAAGTAGTTTTGTTATTAATTGGGCAAATGAGAATAATACAGATCTGGAAATTGATACTATCATATCCAAAAGGGATAGCTACTGGTATGGTCGACCAGGTAAAAAGGATATTACAAAAGGTAAATGGCGTCCATTTACTTATGAGGATCAAGGTCAATTCAGACCTCCTCCCCCACCCAATTTTGACGACGATATGGAAGAGCTCAGGCAATTCAATGCTCAAAACCTTATAAGCGACAAAGCGTGGTCCTGGAAAATCATACCATTTTGGGATAATGTATTGGATGAGAAAATACTGGCCAATTACGCTTCCGGTAGCATAGATGATTTGGAAGCAGCCCGTATTAGATTTGTATTCCATGTGGGCCGATATGATGCCACTATAGCTGCATGGGAGGCTAAGTACCATTATATGGGCATTAGACCATTTCAAATGGACGAAGACTTCAAACCCATTTTAGTCAATACGCCAAATTTTCCCGGTTATCCAGCAGGTCATACTGCTGTTTCGGGTTCATTAGAGGTTATAATGACACATTTTTTTCCCTGGGAAAGAGACAGGTTTGTAAAGATGTCGGAGGAGTGCAGTGAAAGCAGATTTGAAGGTGGTGTTCATTTCAGAACTGATAATGAAGTGGGACTGGAAATGGGTAGGTCGATAGGCAAGCACGTACTTGAAGTATTAGTGGATTAGTCAAACATTCTATCGCTTTGGAAGATAAGAGATAAACGACAAAAAGGAACATTTTAAAAGAGCCAAGGCAAAAGGAAAAAGAGCCAAGGTAAAAGGTAAAAGGTAAAAGAGCCAAGGCAAAAGGAAAAAGAGCCAAGGTATAAGGTAAAAGAGTCAAAAGTCTTAAGGTCTGAAGGTCAAAGGTCGCTATAGAAGATAAAAGATAAAAGGAAAAAGATAAAGGTGTTGCACTGTACTTGTTAAAGGCGAAAATAATCTTATAGCGGTGCGAGGTGCTTTGGTTGACCTGATTCGAGATCAAAGATGGGTCCAAGCCTCAGCGAGACGACATCATAATAGCGCAGGGTGTCAGCCCTGGGAATAGTTCGCTACGCTCATGTTTAGCTCACTACCGTTCGCGTTTAGTTCGCTGTCGCTCACGTTTAATTCGCTGCGCTCATGTTTAACTCATTTCACTCGCGTTTAACTCGCTACGCTCGCGTTTATAGCAGAGCTTCTAGGGAGAATTTTGCAGCATCTTGTTAAATCAGAATTTTTATCCAAATAAGACTTGAAAGCTACCAGCCTACTTCAAGCCTAAACAGCGAAGCGTAAACAACCTGCAATCCGCAATCCACAACTTGCAGCTTGTAGCTTGTAGCTTGAAGCTAAAAACGCTCTTCCGCGTGAGGGATAGCAGCGATATGAGTGGCTGACGAATGGATAGCAGGAACAGCTGGGCTGGGGCGACCAGCGGAAGCCACAGAGCAGCTAGTGACTGCCCATGAGACTGCCAGGAATACAAGCGGATAGCCCGACCCGTTAGGGTCACGCCCAAATCAAATCAAACGTCGCCTATCTTTGAGCCATCAGGGATAATACTACTTTTCTTGACTACGACGATACCGTCTACGATTTTATACAGATCTGTCTCTAATTCTTCGAGGTGGTCAGCACCTTTTATAATGACATTTTTGCCTATACGACAATCCTTATCAATGATGGCTTGCTCAATGTGAGAACCATCGCCAATCCCAACAGGCGTGGAGTCAGGAGCAGAGATAATCTCTTGTAAGGTCTGGAAAAAGTCTGCGCCCATAACGATAGAATTCTTGATAGTAACTCCCTGACCAATACGCGATCTGACACCAACCACAGAATGCTCGATAGTATCGGCGTGAACAATACACCCTTCTGAAACAATGGAATGTTTAATAGTCGTGCCGCTAATCTTTGCCGGTGGCAACATCCTGGGGCGCGTATAAATCATGTTGTAATTATCAAACATATTGAACTCTGGCAGTGGTAACGCAAGGGCCAGATTAGCTTCATAAAAGCTTCGTATGGTACCAATATCAGTCCAGTAGCCACTATACGCATAGCTGTAGACATTGTAACCTTCATGAATAGACTTAGGTATAATCTCTTTGCCAAAGTCCGTATCATCAGGATTGTCAGCAAATAAGTTTTTGATAACCTTCTTGCTAAAAATATAGATACCCATAGAAGCGAGGTAATGCTTTCCTAGCTCAGCATCTCTTTGGGAGACATGAGACGCCCAATTTCCAAGGACTTCCTTAGATGGCTTTTCTATGAAGCTCTTGATCTTTTCGTCCTCTGCTACCTTCATAATACCAAAGCCTGTAGCATCAGATGCGTTAACTGGAATGGTAGCAATTGTGATATCGGCTTTATTGGCTACATGACGCTCGGCCATCTCTTTGAGGTCCATCTGATATAATTGGTCCCCGCTAAGAATCATGACATAATCATACTCATGGTGCTCCATGTGCTTCATGCATTGCCTGACGGCATCAGCGGTACCCTGGTACCATTTATCACTTTTTGGCGTTTGCTCAGCAGCGAGAATATCTACAAACCCACTATTGAAGTGATCAAAATTATACGTGTTCTGAATGTGTTTATTAAGCGATGCTGAGTTGAACTGGGTCAATACAAACATGCGCTTAATGCCGCTATTGATGCAATTGGAAATAGGGATGTCGATAAGTCGATATTTACCGGCTACAGGCACTGCGGGCTTAGACCTTTCTAATGTCAAAGGGTAAAGCCGACTGCCGGCACCTCCGCCAAGTATGAGGCAAATGATTTTGATGATATTTTTATCGTCTTTTGGTATCATAAGGATGTAATTGATTTATAAAGTTCTATATATTCGTTTGCAGACCTTTCCCAGGAAAAGTCTAATTTCATAATGCGTCTCCTGAGACCGGTAAGGCTCTTTTTATGATAGTAAAGGGCAGAAGCTCTGATAAGCGCATCAAGTGCGTCGTCAACGTCAAATTGTAAGAATCTAAAGCCTCTTCCATGCTCTGGTTCACCTGCATCTATGACAGTATCCCAGAGACCACCTACGGCCCTAACTACAGGAATGGTGCCATATCTGAAAGAGTACAATTGATTGAGACCACATGGCTCTACTCGGGAAGGCATCAGTAAAAAGTCACTACCTGCATAAAGCTGGTGGGCTAGTGCTTCATTATACTCTATAGATGCGTCAAAGAAACTGAATAGATCATGACGCATACCCATGAATCGGTTTTTTAGTTCTCTGTCTCCAGAGCCCAATACAAAGAAACAAGCACGTCGACCAGTCTGAAGGTACCTATATATCAGGTCCGGTAACAAATCTGCGCCTTTTTCCTTTGCAAAGCGACCAATGAATGTGAATAGTGGCAGGTCTTCTTGCAGGTTAAATTCTTCTGCAAGTACCTTTTTGTTTTCTGCTTTAAACTTGTCCACGCTGCGCTTATAGGGGTGTGCGATCATAGGGTCTTTGGATGGATTCCATACGTCAGTATCAATACCATTGAGTATACCTACTGATTTTACAGCTTCTTGCCTGATCAGGCTCTCCAGTCCACTGGAGCTTTGCATCAGTTCTTGAAGGTAATTTGGCGAAACTGTCGTCATTCGCCATGAGCATTTGATACCTGCAGCCAGTGGGTTGATGGTATTTTGCCATTCAATCCACCCTCCCCTGTCTGCATAAAAATAAGGTAAAAGGTGCTGCTGTGTCCAGCTAAAAGCACCATGATATTGGCCATTGTGAATGGTAAATACAGTTGGTAGTTGCTGCAGTCGTTCAAACTCAGGACTAAACTTAACAAAGAAAGGTATTAACCCCGTATGGTGATCGTGACAATGTAAGACAGACGGCAATGTCTCCCAACTTTGCACCCATCTAAGGACAGATTGTTGAAAAGCAAGATATCGCTTGACTTCATCGCCATAAGGATAGCCATTGTAAGGGTCAGCGTAAATACCGGGTCGATCAAATAACCCAGGGATATCTACGACATAAAGTGGATATCCCAAATCGTGGTCCTGTACTTCTTGAACTGAAAAATGATAATATTGGTCGTGTAATCTGACATTACCATAATGGACTTCTTTGTACTGCTGAGACATGATCCATTTGTTGTAGTATTTAGGAATCACAGCAGCACTGCGCGTTCCAAGTCTACATTGGTACTTAGGTAATGCGCCAACCACGTCGCCAAGGCCTCCGGATTTGGCCGCAGGATAGCATTCAGCTGATACGTGTAATACTTTAATCAAAGCGTAATGTTTTAAATGTAATCGGTAAAATGGCCTGACAAAATTGGTACTCAGGTCTGCCACAAAATATTAAAAAAATGTATTAACCACACCAATGATAGTCTTTTTTTTATAATCTGTGTATTAAGTAATTGTTTGCCTTATGGCTACCTCTAAAAACGCCTTTAGTGGCTGAAGCGCAAAATTATTTTATTTTGCTGCATGATATTTTAATTTATATTTTCTTGTTCATCAGTCGCGTAGCTTGGGGCTATATTTCATTTTTACAAGTCGTCTAAAGCTAAATTCTCTATGGTTCAGCTCACTTCGGGAATTATTAGAGGTAGCCTTATTAGAATAAAATCTACCATGTGGTGCGAACAAAGTGTAAAGTCATTAACTTTACATTAGAAATAAACTTTGAGCAATGATAAAAAAAGTATTGTTTTTGATAGTGCTTTCCGTTTCGTTAAGCGCTTGCCTCGAAATCAAACAGCCCTATACAAAGTTGCCGCCGGGAATGTGGCGAGGTGTCATACTTCCTGATGCCGACCCGAGTCAAAAAAAGGGAATTGATGATGAAGATATATTGGCAGGCAAAGTCAAGTTTGAAGCTGTTGCTCAGAACGAGATACCATTTTTAATGGAAGTAAGTTATACAGATGATGATGAAATGATCATTAAGATCATCAACGGTGATGAAGTCATAATAATTGATAGCATCAGCTTTGGATTGGACAGATCTATTGCAAAGGATACATTTACCATACCTTTTACGCTCTATAATAAATCACTAAAAGGCATATTTGCAGAAAATGTAATGGAAGGTCATTGGATAGATCACAATGAAGACAATTACAAAATACCTTTTGTCGCTTACCATGGGCAAGACTATCGATTTGCATCAATCAACAAAGAAGTTCATCATGACCTGACCGGTAACTGGAGAACAACCTTCTATCTAGATGAAGACCGAACACGACCTGCGATCGGTGAGTTTTTGCAAAATGGCAACCACCTGAGCGGTACATTCATTACGGAGTCCGGCGATTATCGGTATCTGGACGGTACCGTGCAAGAAGATAAATTCTATTTATCCACTTTTGATGGTGCAGTAGCTTATCTGTTTGAAGGGAAAATTATAGACAATGATTCTATAATTGGACTTTTTAGGTCCGGTAAGACCTATCAAGTGACTTGGTCTGCCACTAGAGATGATCAATTTGAGTTAACCAACCCTGAATCCATGACAGCAGTCAGTGGAAGATATACACCAGCCAGTTTTCCAGTTTCATTACAAGAAGAATATACTATTGACCCATCCAAGCAAAAACTTACTATCATTCAGGTACTTGGAACATGGTGTAGAAACTGTCTTGATGAAACCAACTTTTTCACAGAATTATATGATAAATACCGAGAGGATGGTCTGGAGATTGTGGCCATCTCGTTTGAAAAGGCTAGAACTGAAGAGGATGCCTTCAAAAGGTTAAATGCCTACAAGACCAGACTGAATGTAAATTATCCGATTGTGTTAGGAGCGTTAAGTACAAAAGGTGAAGTCGTCATGGAAGCCATACCCGTCTTACAAGATTTTAGAGCCTATCCGACGACAATCTTTATAGATAGCAATAATAATATCAGAAAAGTACACACTGGGATTTATGGACCGGCAACAGGTAAATTTGAAGACTATAAAAACTCTATTGTTTCTGTAATAGAAAACGTATTGTACCAAAAGCCAATGCATAAATCGTTATAAAAAGCTTTGCGATAGCAAAATCAATGAGTTAAAAGCTTTATAAAAGGGAAAAATATATAAAAAAGATGCCTACAATTTTAATTACAGGTGCTACTTCAGGTATAGGAAGAGCTACAGCTCAAGTATTCGCTGAAAAGGGTTATGACTTAATCATAACAGCGCGTAGAGCTGAGCGATTAGAAGCATTCGCGCAATTTTTAAAAGTGGAGTATGACTGTTCTGTTCAAACTTTAGTCTTCGATGTTAGAGACAAAAAGGCATGCGAAGAAGCTGTCAAAGATTTAGATCAAATAGATGTTCTTATCAATAACGCCGGATTAGCGAAAGGTCTGGCGACTATAGATGAAGGAGATATAGATCATTGGGAAACCATGATAGATACCAATATAAAGGGGCTACTATACATGACCAGACTTATATCACCTAAAATGGTAAAAGCCGGAAAAGGCCATATCATCAATGTAGCCAGTACAGCAGGTAAAGAGGTATATCCAAAAGGGAATGTCTACTGTGCCACTAAGCATGCAGTAGAGGCATTAACCAAAGCTATGCGTCTCGACCTTTATGAAAAAGGCATAAAAGTATCTCAAGTTAGCCCTGGACATGTTGAAGAAACAGAGTTTGCGTTGGTTCGCTTTGATGGTGATCGAGAGAAGGCTAAGATTTACGAAGACTTCTCCCCTCTTAAATCAAGAGACGTTGCAGAGGCTATACTCTTCATTGCAGAAAGACCTGCACATGTCAATGTGCAAGACATACTGATGATGGGCAGTCAGCAAGCCAGCTCAATATTCATTGACAAGTCAGGTAGGCTTGACGCCTAGGAAAAGGTTCTTAACCTCAATGGCATCTCTTGCCTCCATTCTACCGCTTAATACCAGTCTAACCTCTCTGCGCCTGATGGCACTGTCGTAAAGTTTTTGCTGCTCTGAAGTGAGAGGTATGACTTTCGGAACAGGAATGGGCTTCATCGTGTCATCGTCTATTGCTACAAATGTAAAGTAAGCGTGATTGCATCTTCTATGCTCTGTCCCTTTGAGTTTGGCAGCAAATACTTCAACAAATACTTCAACTGAAGTATTAAAAGCTCTTGTTACACTGGCTTTTAAAGTAACGACATCACCGTTATGTATTGGTCGTTGAAATGAAACATGATCAACAGAAGCTGTGACCACATAAGCTTCACAGTGCTTTCCGGCACAGATACCGGATACGATATCCATCCAGCGCATTAAATTACCTCCCATTAGATTACCTATAGGGTTGGTGTCATTGGGCATCACTATTTCAGTCATAGTGGTTTCTGACTCATTTACTTGCTTATCTCTCATATGTTTCTTTATGCTAATTCAATAATTGT
>SLDF01000429.1 GCA_007125435.1 Saprospiraceae bacterium | reverse complement strand
TCACGATTTTTGCTTCTTTCAGCGTAAAAATAGCGCCAAAACATTTGGTAACAAATTTACAAACCCAGGGCTTACACCACGGTCTATTAATATGTCGCCACGCCGTGACTTGGATGAGTCCCCATGTGGTAGTTTGTCAAACAAATCACCTCGCACCTTTCGATCACCAATTGACATTAGACCTTCAGACCTTCGACATTCGAATTTCTACATTCTACATTCTACCAAAAGAACCAAATTGATCTTAACTTTTGTTGTCATGCTCTACTGGATTGCATCAGCGATGTGAAAGGGTGGCGACATCAGGAGCCAGACTCTGCGTAGCGATAGTGGAGCAGAGGCCGACCGCCCAGGGAGCCCTGTAACGTAGCGACCCGTAGCGAAGTGGAGGGTGATGCCCAAAGCGACAAAATGAGATGCACCCGACTTATCTGAAACACATGCAGAACACAGAAGAGCTTTACGAGATTCGGGGACTATTCTTTACAAAGACTTCGAAATCTCTTTAATCTGTCTAGCCATCATAGCTCTTGCGATTCGTGGAAAAAAGCGCCCCATGATTGCAAATACTTTACCATGACCAGTTATGACCTCTACCTTTTTCCTTCTTTCAATGGCTTTAATCATATCTTTGACAGCTTTATCTGTAGGCCACATAAGATTTGCAGGGCGTGGATCCTTAGCATTGGGGTCAAAATGTCCCTGATTGTCAACCCGCGCTATATTGCTATCGACAAAACCCGGGTGAATCGTAGTACATGTTACTCCAGATCCTAGTAGTTCTACCTGAAGGGATTCCCCGATAATATGTACGGCAGCCTTACTGGCACCATACGCACTAAGGTATGGATTTGGAAGATACGCCGAAATGCTGCCTATCAGTACTAGCCTTCCTTTTGTTTTCTTTAGATCGGGTAAAACATGTTTTACGGTCATCGCTAGGCCAATAACATTTATATCGAGTTGTCTTGCCCACTCTTCTCGGCTAAGATTCTCAAAAAATCCGACTACACCGCACCCGGCATTGGCTACAGCAATGTCAATTTTACCATATTTGACCACAATTTTGCTGACTGCATTCTCTATTGAAGCCTCATCGGAGACATCGCAGTGTACAGCATAAGCTTCACCACCATTAGCTGTGATTTCACCAACTAATTCTTCAAGCAAATCCACGCGTCTTGCGCTAACTGCCACTGTAAAATCTTTAGCCCCATATTGAAGGGCCATTTCTCTACCAATACCGGATGAAGCGCCTGTTATCCAAACTACTTGTTTTGAAGTATTCATGTCTAATGCGTATTCAGTATGTTATACCCGTTTTGTGACTAGTATATTCAACTGCAAAAGTAAAGGGTAAGAGATCTCCATACAATCCCATATCTATGGGATATTGTGCACTCTATAAGCTAGATCTGTATTCATGGGTATGTCTCTAGAAGTAACAGGTGGTCAGCCAATCAATTGAATTGGATGTATTTGTACCTTATTAAAATGTCTGAGTCTTTGGGTTTGATTGATTTGAGTTGTGTATATTTACTGAGTAATAATACCTAAACATTATGCATCTAAGGACTAATTTTGAGATTGTACTTATCGGATTAATGCTGGTGGCTCAAGGTTTGTACGGTCAGGGACTTACTATTCATCATGTCAGTGGAAAGTCCAAGGTATTGCCTGTAGGGAAGGAACTCATTATAGATGCCAACTATCAGGGCGCAGGTAAAAGGGCGAGATACGAAGGTCAATTATTGCGCAGCGATATTGATGGACTGAAGCTCACACTGGAAAATCAGACTGTCTACGACATGATCGGAGAAGAATGTCAGCAATCTCAGAATCAAAACTACTGTACCAGTGCTGCAAGACCAGATCACTACATACCCTATGCGGATGTGGAGACCATCACTGTTGTCAGCAAAGAGCGAGAAGGCTTGATTACAACCGGTGCTTTGCTCATGTTTGCAAGCGCCATTTCTGGTCTTGTCATAGCACCGATATGGGGACTGACACAACAAGAAGAAGTAAGATTTGCACAGAGCTCCGTCGGCCAGATGATGATAGGCAGTTCTATTGGCTTCACTGCCGGTCTGACCCTTGCCATCGTCGGTAGTAGTAGAAAGAAAAAATATAATTTTTCGACACGAACAGGTCAAAGAGAGTGGCGATTTTGATATTCTTTTCTACCTTTGTGTCAGAATTACACATTAATATTAAAAAAGTAAGATACCATGTCGGTGATCAAACCCAATGTCGATCTGCACGAGGCTACAAATGCTGAGGGTGAATTGATAAGCCCCATCCTCCCTGATGAAGTCAAGAATTTCCTAATCGATATCGATGGTACGGTATGCGATGATATCCCAAATGAAGAGCCTGAGCGCATGGTCACGGCTAGAGTATACCCGGATGCATTAGAGAAATGCAACAAGTGGTTTGACCAGGGGCACATCATTACATTTTTTACGTCTAGAACAGAAGACCACCGCAAGGTGACTGAAGAATGGCTCGATAAAAACGGGTTTAAATACCACGGTTTGCTGATGGGTAAACCTAGAGGTGGTAACTATCACTGGATAGATAACCATATCGTGCGTGCTACCAGATATGAAGGTAAATTTACGGATCTGGTCATTGAGAATAGGGAGATCGAAGTATTTCGTTCTTAAGCCTCTTTCTTGTAAGCGTACTTAACCAGGGTTTTCAAAGGAACTAAGTTTAGTGTCTTTTCATGGGTCGCTTCGGGAATGATCTGTGGAGGGCAACCGGCCTCAAATGCCTCTACCCATCTGCTGGCACATAGACACCATCTATCACCTGACTTCAAACCGGGAAAGTTATATTCAGGTCTGGGCGTGATGAGGTCATTGCCTTGCGCTCTGGAAAACTTCAAGAAGTCATCTGTCATAATAGCACAAACTGTATGAACACCAATATCCTGCGGCCCCGTCTCGCAGCACCCATCCCTGTAAAATCCAGTCATAGGATCTTCGCTGCATGTCACTAATGGTTCTCCAAAAATATTATTTGCCATAGCCTTGTTCTTTTTATATTACAATTGTGAAAGGCTCTATTTGTTTACGAGTGGAAAGTCGATTCATTGGTTTTAATTACTTTCTGTGCCACCAGGCCCATAGGATGAGGACGGGGTGAATGATCAGGAGTCTTGCCCAGCCAATCCACTCGGGCACACACAGGCCATCATCTACACAAGATCCAATCTGGATAAAATATACATGAGAAGGTATGAATGCTAAAAGCATCAAAATAATGCC
>SLDF01000374.1 GCA_007125435.1 Saprospiraceae bacterium | reverse complement strand
CGATTTGACCATTTAAATCACTGATTTGAAGTGCATCAAAATAAGTGTCAATGGCTACACCTAATAAAGGTAAAATGGGTTCAATAAAATTATGTTGTTCCCCTGTCAAGGACGTTTTATCGGACATAGGTTGCTTGGGATTTTTATTCCATATTATAAAAAGAAAACCTTGAAATTCGATTTTGCATGTTTGATATTACATACACAAAAGCAATTCATAAGCTAAAAGTACAAATTCTATTTAAATCAGATTGTAAAGTGATTTATAAAAATAGTTAAAGTGTGTGATATAAGATATCAGGGCTGCTATTTCCAGAATCTCAAAAATGATCAGCAATAGTGATCAAAGTGCCTTGGCTAGATTTTATAAATAACTCTTATATGAGAAGAAATGACAAATCTGATAGAGTCAAGGGGATGAGGTAAGATAAAAGGTCTGAGAGAGCATAGGAGCTTAGGAACTCAGAGGCTAAGGAGTTTAGGTGTAGTCACTAACTATTTGATATATTTTTTGTAAAGGAGATGAAAGTACAATATATCTTCTTGGTCGTAATTACAAAGGTCTGAAGGTCGTAAAGTCAAAAGTCGAAGGTCTGAGGGAGCATAGGAGCATAGGAGCTAAGGGGCTTAGGTATAGCCTTTAATTTTTTGATATATTTTTTGTATCGAAGAAGATATTCAAAGCTGTTTTTTTGTCTGAAAGCCGAAGGTCTAAAGGTCGGAAAGTCAAAAGTCAATTGGTGACATAGCGGTGCTAGGTGCTTTGGTTGACCTGATTCCAGATCAAAACTGAATCCAAGCCTCAGCGAGGCGACATATTAGTAGCCCGGGGCGTCAGCCCTGGGTTTGTAAATTTATCACCAAATGTTTTGGCGCTATTTTTGCGCTGAAAGAAGCAAAAATCGTGACAAAACAACTCGACCGAACCCACCAATAAAACTTGAACGCCTCCAACCTACTTTAAGCCTAAACAGCGGAGAGCACGGAGTGCTTGTAGCGTAAACAGCAAACGGAGGCGATAGCCGATCATTGGCATAAACAGCGAAGCGTAAACAAACTACATCTAAGTAGCAGTTTGTAGCTTGAAGCTTGAAGCTAAAAACTCTCTCCTGCGTGAGGGATAGAAGTGATATGAGCTATATATCTATGGATAGTGGAGCACAGATGTGTCGGCGACTATAAGAAGCCGAACATCATCTGCAGCGACACTTCATAGAGATGTAGTGAATACAAGCGGATAGCCCGGTCTCTCAGCAGTATATCTCAACATTTTTTATTTAAAATCGAATATATTAAAGATATACTGATGAGAGACACGCCAAAAAAACATGAAAACCCATCATCATCTCACCTCTAAATCGTTAATTTATACTTAAATACGTATATTCTATACACCCAAATGTTGGGCTTCATAGTTATAATACTGATATTACTAGTTTTCCATTTACCAAAAACTATTGAACCATGAAGATTTATAGCATTTTAAAAATGATAATATTGATGTCGATGTCTTTCGCACTAACTGGGCAGAACCCGGCAACATCTCTATCAGTAACACCAGGCCTTTCAAAAACGCCAAATGCTGCACCATCGTCTATCCAACAAAATAATTTACTCAACCGTGTCGAAGCCAGAGATCAGTCAGGTAGGCTTCAATTTTATCAGCAGAGAAATGAAGTACTAAACAGAAAAGAGTTGTTTGATAGCAGCGGACGTCTGCAGGGCTACACTCAAAACAATAATGTGCTTAATCAAAAAGAGGTCTACGATAACAAAGGACAGAGACAACAAGTGATTCGCGAGAATAATCTACTAAATCGAACGGAAGTGTATGACAATAGAGGACGTCTGCAGGAGACTCGCAGATATAATGAACTGCTCAACCAGTATGAGGTCTTCGACGCGCAGGGCAATCGAACCGGTACTTATCAATATAATCCGATATTAAACCGCTGGGACTACCGGCAGAAATGAAATTCTATCATCGCTGAGATTCTGGCCTCAGAGCTGAAAAGTGAATACCATCAGGTTCTTTACCGGCCGGAATCTCACGAATTATCTTATATTCATTAAGACAGATTTCTGTAATAGAATTAGCTCTAGTGCTTGCAACGAAAACGGATTCATTGTCAGGCATTACAAGGCCTATAGGAATAGATGTATCTTCAAAGTCAGAGAAATACTTGGCATCATCTTCACCTGATGGCATATAAGGCGGCATAGATACACGTGTGATCAAAGTACGTTCAAGTGCATCAAATATAGCAATATCTCCCGACTTAGCACAGCTGACGACAGCTCTGGAACCATCAGGGGTAAATTTGATTCTAATTGGGAATTCAGGGCATTCTAATTCATCAATGCGATTATTAATGTCCCCATCAAAAATAGTGATGGTATTATCATCGCGATTGGTCACCCAAATTTGTCCACCCGGCGAAACATCAATGCCTTCAGCTCCTGCTCCGCTGTAAACACTACTCACTTCGTCTCCTGTGGACAGATCAAAAGCAGAAACCGTCCCTGACCGAATGGCTGTTACAAATGCCTGACTAAAGTCTGGTGAAGCCGCAACCATATGCCCAACCTCATGAGATACAGGCATTTCCAAAATAATCTCTCCGCTGGCTACATTGACTTTTAATAAATGTTGACTCCCCTCAGTCGTAACTAAAAGATGATCTGTACCTGTTATCCATTTCATGCTATGAGGGCGTGTGTGCATACCGAGCTCTATTGTACGAACAAGCTCCCCCTTCAAGACATCATATACCGATAAAGTACGACCGGGCTGCTCTCTATCACCGTAGTTGCTTACGACGGCCCATTTACCATCAGGTGATGCCTCTACTTCATGAGGCTCAAGGTCTGTTTCTAACTCGGCAAGTATATCTCCGGTATTGCGATCAAAAATGTGGAAAATGTCAGCGGATTTATTGGCTACAAGGAGTACACCGTTGTGGTCATTTTGCATGGAGCTATCCTCTTGGGAAGGTGGACTGCAGGCTATCATCAAGCAAAAACTAATAAAAAAATATGTGGTTTTCATATTACTTAAACGTTTTGGATGTTTTTACAATGATCTTTTAAGAGATTGGTAAATTCATTTCGGCTATTCAGAACGAAAGTATAGGTGCCATCTTTAGTCTCTACGATAAGGCCGTTATCTATAGTGGAGCTTACTTTCGCAGGAGAAAAATTCAATACTTCCGATAGTTCAATATTCAAGTTTGGTCTCTTCAGATTGAAGGGATGAGCTCTAAAGTACAGCGCCTTATTAGTAAGAAAGAGTTTACCCCCAATAGACTGCCATCGGCTATGCATGAGATTAGATGCTGTATCAATGACAGGGCTCTCGTCGGTTCTAAAATCCGGTGGATTAACCTTTCCGCCAAGGAAACTGACCATACCCGATGAAGAATAGAGAATTATCGTGATACAGACTGCACTGACCACTAATGCATTTAATGTCGATGACAACCATTGAATGTCCTGAATAGCCATGCCTAAAAATACAACGTCTATTATCACGCCAACGGCGAGGTAAACAAAAGCGAATAGCAGAATCACCTTTATTTTTGATGGGAATGAAAGTACGTTCATCTTTTTTTCAAAATTAGAAAGCCTTGGTCAGGAATTAGTAAATAATGATACTGATAAAGATACAGTAAAATCATCAGTTTTCCGTATTTTTCTTCCAATACTTCTTTTCTATTGGCAGTCTGTCTAGTTGTTCTTTCACTTGCGAGTATCCTGCATCCAAGGTAACGCTCCAGTTACTGGAATTCATAAGACCGTACTCTTCCAATTTGACCTCAAAGTAAAGATTTGCTTTTTCTTTAGTGAGAATTTGTTTTTTCCGGCTATTCAATACCAGTGAATGGCTGATAAGTTCGACAACATTTGGCATATTATACATTCGCTTGCCTTTGATCTTATCCCAAATGTAAGACCAGGGCGAAGGTGTCGAGTCAAATTCAACTGTTAATGGCTTGAGGCTAACGAGTGACAAAGCAATGACATGACTCACAGGATAAGTTGACATATGTTCAATAGGCAAATTATCCATGACTCCACCATCGATATGAATTTGATTATTAATGACCACAGGAGGATAAATGCCGGGAATGGCAATAGCAGCTTGAATTTGCTGCCAGGCTATTCCTTTATCATGAATAGCTGTACTCGCATTAGAAAAGTTGGTGGATACATAAAAGTGATTAACCCAAAAATCTTCAAGGTAAGCATCACCCAACACGTCTTTTATAAATCTCAACATTTTTTTACCTGTCATAATGGATAAAACAGGAATAGTCCAATCGTTGCTGGTTAATTTCCGCTCGGCGGATAACTTTCCCATTTTGTACATTAGGTCAATATCAAAATCAGTCCAGACCATACCGACTCCATAGAGTGCACCAGCACTAGAGCCTGTCAAAAAATCTATTTCCACACCAGCTTCTAATAAAGCCCTCAATGCCCCTATATGGGCAAAACCTTTAGACCCACCACCACTTAAGACAAGTCCTGTAGCTCTGTGCAACACAATTCGACAAAACCGATGAATGTCTCGTACATTATTGAGCCTGAGGTGGATATGCAAGCTAACTGAGCGATTATCGAACCATTGCCGGGTATACCTTGGCATCTTCGATCCAACAGGGTGTAGAAGCAATAGATAGTTTTGCTTGCTGTAGATGCTTTTTGTGTGTACTTCTAAGGCGTTTTCAATGGGTCTGATTTGACGATCAGAGTAAAAGTTAGCAACCAGTACTATGATGTCTGCATACAAAATACATTGTCTGGACCACTCGAGATGGTGTTCATCACAGAGTAAAAAACTTATGTTCTCAGATTCATCAACACGGTCAAAGATGGATGCAATAGAATTATCACTTAAGAGTTTATAATCTATCAAGTCAAATGACTCATTAGATTCAGAAAAATATGGGCTTAGCAAAGCAGAAAAATCGGGAAGATCTTCGTCCAATGGAACTAAAGCAATGATCCTAGGATTGAATCTACTGAGAGACCTTTCTGCATTGTTTCTAATTCTCTTAATCACATATTGACTCAAAACCGTAGTTAGCTTGGGATTATGAGATGCAATCTTGTAGTAACTTTCTCTAGTCACTTTAAGTAGAGTAGATGACCTCAGCGCAAAGACTGAAGCCGACCTAGGTTCATCCAAAAGCAATGACAATTCACCCAGTGGTTCTCCGGGGCCAATATCTCCCAGTATCCGATCAATACCATCAATGGATTGAATGGCTCTAAATCTACCTGAAAGCGCAATGTATAAGGTCGGATCTAATTCATGCTGCCTGCATACAAATTTACCGGCAGATAACTCAATAGTTTCACTCTCTTCAGCAATCGTGAGGAGAGCGGCCTCTTCTAGAGGACCAAATACCCTTTCAAGAAGATGTCTATATCGGTCAATCATTTGTTTTGACAAAACAATTTATTCAGACGTTTGCTAAAGATAATAAAATGGCTTGAATGAACAAAGCCGACACTTGACGTACAACAAAACATTTGACATAGTACTTTGGATATAAATTGAGCCGTGACTCCAACAACAATAAGGGTATATTTCTTTTTGTCGCTTTGGGCATCACCCTCCTCCTGTCGTCGTCGGGTCGCTACGCTTCGGGACTCGCTGTTCGCTCGGTCCTTCGGACTCACTCGCATGCGCTCTTGACCCACTACGCATCGCTGATGCATGACCAGAAAAATGACGAATTGAAGTACACTTCGTCAATAAACGGCAATTATAGACAAACCAACTATACGAGAATTACATAACCCTATCAGATGTGTGCATGAAGGAAAGTATAGCATTTGCAGCTGCTCTGGGTTGTTCCTCTTGAGGAAAGTGCCCGCTTTCTTGTAGCTTCAGAGTTGTAGCGTCAACAAAGACACTTTGAAACTTGTCAAGGTTATGGGGTTTCACAATCTTATCCTGCATACCCCATATAAAGAGAGCAGGTTTTTGGGCTATAGACTGTCTCTTATCCCAAAGCTCCTCAAACCACCCCTGATCATCTAGCAACGATTGGGTGAAGGCCAAGCCCCCACTTCTTTGAGAAGCATTAGCAAATGGCCGAGTATAATGCTTTAACAAGTGTTTGGTGAGCTTGATCTCTCCAAAAGAGTTTGGCAATATATATCTGGGAGAAAAATTGAAATAGCGATACAAAATGGGTAACAATGGACTTTTTAAAGCCCATTTCAATTTAATGAAATCAGGATCATTTTCACAAGACCATAGCCAAGAATTAATTATAACCAGCCTTTTTATCTTTTCAGGGTATTGAATGGCAAAGTTTAATCCAATTGGCCCACCAAAGTCATGAACGACAAGAGTCACGTTGTTTAAGTCTTTATCCAACACAAACTTTTCAAGCGTTTTGCTATGATTTTGAGTTGAGTAATTGTAATCTTCTGGCTTGGACGACAGCCCAAAACCTATGTGATCAATAGCGATACACCTGTACTTTACAATAAGCCTTTTGATGACATTGCGAAAGTCAAAGCTCCATGACGGTGTACCATGAACATATAAAATAACATCTCCACTCCCCTCCTCTATATAATGCATTGCCTGCCCATTGACATTGAAGTAATGAGATTTGAAAGGATACTCAGATTTATCTAGCCAATCATACGCCATAAGTCAATTCATTTTTAAAAAAAAATTGCATCAAATTGAGTCTACCCTTATCACATTCATCTGAAAGTTGCTTTTAATTGGGGTCTGAAAATATCCATCTTAGTCTTCTCAAAACATCAAGATCAATAATCGCGGTTTACCAATTCTCTCCAGATGATATCAGAGGCGGTCCCAAACTTTTAACAAAGAACGGGATTATTCAGGAGGTAAAAGTTGGTCTAAACCAACATTAAACTCTCACAGAGTTGAATAATTTACTAAAGTTGGTTGAATCCATACCTAAATATGAGGCAATATATTTATGTGGCACCAACTGTAGTAAATGAGGGCTGCGCTGGCAAAATGCTTTATACCGCTCCAAAATTGTCATGCTATGCAACTCTATGTGTCGACTTATAAAACCAGCAAGTACCGCCTCAGTCATACGTCTAAAGAGCCGTTCGATTTGCTGTGATTGGTCAAATAACCACTGAAGATCTTCAAAAGTTAAATACTCCATTTTACTATCCGTGAGGCATGTCAAGTAGTATTTTGATGGGATTTGCATAAAAAAGGATTCAGGTATAGCACTTAGATTGGGTGGATAGGTGAATGCTATGACATGACTTTTGTCATTTGAGTCAAAAAATGACATTTGCACACCTTCGATAACAAAGTAAAGGTTTCTTTGAACCTGTCCTGCGACAGTAATAAACTCACCTTTGCTAAAGGTTTTGGACTTTAATCTGGATGACAACAGTTTAAGGTCCGTTCTATCAATGCTATGGAAAAGGTTGAAATACTCATGTCGATTCATTATTATTCCTTTAATATTAGGCTACCTGTAATTTGACCTTCGATAAAGATAAGGATATTTCACTCAAATTGTGTATTGGTAAGATATCACTAGATATCTGGCCTGCTTTATAAAATTCTTTTCTCTTATTTTTTGGCAGACACATGTCGACTTTCTAAAAGTCATTAGCGGTAAGACATGTATTTGCTATCTCTAATCCAAACTTGTATATTTGACCATAAACCTGCCAGTATGAAAACAGGAGTACATGTATTACTATGTATAGTTTGGTGCTTGCTTAGCATGCCATCATGCCACCGGTCCTCATCTGCGATCATTGAAAGTCACTCAGACTTGGCTTCAATTAATAAAGACGACAATGTACTTTTTGTGACATATTTAGTTAGAGGTGATGAACACTGTAAGCCCATCTCAGCTGAATTAAAGTTTATGCAATTCACTAAGGCCAATGTTAAAAGAGGGTGTATAGAAGATCACATGGAAGAAGGCGATCTTCTACTAATTTTCAAAGACGCAGAGGACAAAACTATAATGAAGTGTTACCAGGCCAACCCTTTAGTTGGACATGCAGAGACCAGTGATGACCAGGGAAGCTTACAGATTCAACCCTTAAGATTAGAGGATCGTGAAATATTCTGGCGCATCCCTTTTGAAGAGGCTCCAAAAAGTGTATATTTGAAAGTCATTGGTCAGGATGAATCTACTAACCAAGTCCTTCATATGATAAAATAGTTTTTATGAAATACGCTGTCTTTCTCGTGTTGTTTCTTGCACACGCCATTTTGTTTTCACAGACATACCAGGTGGACTCTATCAGATGGCAAGGCCCTAGTGAGAAGCGGATCAATCTGGTTATATTAGGCGACGGTTATCAAGTGGATGAATTACCAAAGTTTGCTGATGATGCCTGGTCATTCAGTGAAGAGCTTTTCAACCAACCACCCTTCAGAGAATATGTTGATTATTTTAATGTCGTAAGCATACGTGTACCATCGAATGAGTCCGGTGCCGCTCGTGACCCTTCAGAGTTAATAGATAATATTTTTGGCAGCACATTCAACTTTTCAGGCATAGAGCGCTTATTAGTACCCACCAGGACATCCAATGTCATCTCAGTTTTGGCCAATAATTTCCCTGACTACGATCAGGTGGTAGTTCTAGTTAACGACTCAAAATACGGTGGTTCAGGTGGCTGGCTTGCAACCAGTTCTACCCATAGTAGTGCAAACGAAATAGCCATTCACGAAATAGGGCATTCATTTGCAAATCTGGCAGATGAGTATTACGCAGGTGACCAATTCGCTAGGGAGCGTCCTAATATGACCAGTCAGAACAACCCTGATCTAGTAAAATGGAAAAATTGGGTAGGATTCATGGGTGTAGGCGTTTATCAGCATTGTTGCGATGGAAATTCAGAACTCTGGTATAAACCACACAATAATTGCAAGATGCAGGCGCTGAATAGACCTTTTTGTCCGGTATGTGTCGAAACATTTGTAGCTACCATACACCAATTAACAGACGCTATAGAGTCTTACAAACCCGAGGGAGAATTTTTTGAAACAGAATCGGATTACATCAATTTCCAAGTAGAGTTATTACACCCCCAACCCAATACATTGCAACGACTGTGGTATTTAAATCAGGCATTAATACTAGACAATAGTGATACTTTAGAGTTAGCTACTGATACCCTGCAAGTTTTTAACTTTATAGAATTTTGGGTTGTAGACACCAGTAGCTATCTAAGAATCGACGACTTTGCCACATGGCAGACTGAATATGTAGCATGGGATGTGAGGCGAATAAGCACTCAAGTAGAATCTGTAAATACTCAGAATGAAACTATAGATTGGAGGTTATATCCCTTACCTGCTGCTCGTGAACTATTTTTAGAAGCATCTCGCTTTCCTCCTGATATGACACTTAACATCTACTCCATGGAAGGTAAATTATTACAATCTTATCCTCCTCAAGCCTTCGATCAAGGTATTATAAAAATTGATCTTCCAGCCTTGGGTTCCGGAAGTGACGGCTTTCAACTTTTAGTCGTACAATCGCAAAATCAAATCATTCAAAGTTTTACGATCCCTAGAGTTAACGATCGCTAGTGAAGTGCTGTAATAATAAGTACTGATGATTACTAAATGCTTAAACAGCACCACACATTTAGGCTGGTTAAGACAAAAAAATATTGTAACAATAGTTTTTCATCTGAATAAAGCTTAATACATTTGATTTGAATGCCTAAGGTTAGTATTCAAAACAATAACTATATTGGCTCGAAAAACGAAACCACATCAACATGCTTTCTAAAGTAGACAAAAGTAAACTTCGCGAAGATATATTCCGCCATCTGGATGGTCTAGTTATGGCTCCTGTAGCTTACACTCTTTTCGAAAAAGGTGTCACTGATGCCTTATTGGAGTCTCAAAAAGTATCTCCAGCCGACCTGGCTATTCGCTTTGGGTCAAATGAAGGATACCTCAATGTGGCATTGCGGTTATTGACAGCTCAAGGTTGGATCGATCGTAAGGTAGAAGAAAATGACATTTTTTACTTGCCAAACGATAAGAGTGTTACAGCATTTAGCTATTTTAGGCACTATGGCGACGTGGTCAGGCTTCTAAAATTTGGAGAAGACTTCCACCCACGAAAATTTGAAGTAGAACCATTTCTGGTGTTGAAAGACATCATGACTAAATATAAAAACCAATACTACTTCAATGAGGCAGCAAATGAAATAGAGCAAGACATTCAGCAACAAGTGCTAAAACATATCGAAGGTGCTATTGTCGGACCTACAGTGGTTCATCTAGGCATGGGAGGCATGTTTCACAAATATTTCATGGAGGCTTCATTTAGAGCAGAAGAGTTTCATAAAGATCCTGAAAGTTTCAGTATTATACTAGACTTTCTTTGCTGGCTGGGGTGGTTTCATTGTAAAAACAGAACATATAGCTTTACAGATAAGGGACTGTTTTTTGCCAGACGTGCCAGTGCATATGGTGTGACAGTCAGCTACCTACCGATGTTGAGACATGTTGACGAATTGATTTTTGGGGATCCACACTTTTTGCGTGATGTATCACCCGGAGAACCGGAAAAGCACGTCGATAGGGAAATGAATGTCTGGGGAAGCGGAGGAGCTCACAGCACCTATTTCAAAAAAGTAGATGAAATCATTATTGATATATTCAACCGCGACCTTAACGAACAGCCTCGTGGCATACTCGATATGGGCTGTGGCAATGGTGCATTTCTCAAACATATTTTTGAAGTGATAGAGCTTCGGACAAAACGCGGACAGCATTTGGAAGACTATCCACTTTTTTTAGTGGGTGCAGATTACAATGAAGCGGCGATTAAAGTAACGCGAAGTAATCTCATACAAGCAGATATATGGGCTAAAGTCATACATGGCGATATCGGCAGACCTGATCTACTGGCCCAAACGCTCCAAGAAGATTATGGCATATCACTGAGCGACTTATTGAACGTAAGGACCTTCTTGGACCATAACCGTATATGGTCGGATCCTGACCCCGAACTTGTTCGAGGTAGGAAAGCTATTGGTAGCGGTGCATTTGCTCATCGAGGTTTACGTCTTGATAACAAAGCCGTAGAGGCCAACCTTCTTCAGCATTTGGAAAAATGGTCACCTTATGTACAAAAACACGGTCTTCTCATCATCGAATTACATACCGTAGCACCTGAACTGGTAGCCGCAGCTCCCGGTCAAACACCCGTAACAGCCTATGATGCCACTCATGGCTTCTCTGACCAATATATCGTAGAGCTAGAGGTGTTTTTAAAAATAGCAGAAGAGGCGGGATTGGTGTCTCAGCCAAAATACTTTTCAAAATACCCCAACAATGAACTGGCAGCAGTCAGTATCCATTTATTAAAAGAAAAAGAAAAAGCAAAGTAAAGCTTCTGCACAAACTCAAAATAAATAACATTCTAATTTCATACTTTAACACTCAACCTCTAACAAGCCCTTCGGTTTTACTACTAAAAGACGTTGATGAAACCAACCCCAACGACCAAGTGGCAGAATATTTTTAGAATCATACTGGGAGGAATTATGATATTAGCTGCTATTGGTCATTTTACATTTCAGAGAGAAGAATTCCAGGCCCAGGTGCCTGACTGGGTTCCATTAAGCAAAGATCTTGTCGTCATTTTATCAGGTATAGCAGAGCTGGCGCTCGGACTATCAATGATATTTTGGACAAAGCACAGAGCAGTTATAGGTTGTTTATTGGCCTTATTTTTCGTTGCCATCTTTCCAGGAAATATAGCCCAGTACGTCAATGGTGTAGATGCATTTGGACTTGAAAGTGATCAAGCACGCCTCATCAGGCTTTTCTTTCAACCGCTTCTCATATTGTGGGCACTTTGGTCAAGTGGTGCGCTGGGTGCTTGGCGCCAAAAAGATGAGGTGAAAGATGACGTTAATACTATCTATGATTTCGAGACTAAAGATATTCAAGGACAAGATGTGAGCCTATCTAAGTATAAAGGACAAGTTATGCTCATAGCCAATACTGCAACACAATGCGCATTTACAAAGCAGTTTGAAGGGCTGGAGAGATTATATCAGGACTATAAAAACCAGGGCTTTGTGGTCTTAGGCTTCCCATCAAATCAATTTGCCAATCAAGAACCTCTTGATAAAGAAAAACTTGTTACGACATGTCAAATAAATTGGGGTGTCACATTTCCTTTATTTGCCAAATCGAATGTCAATGGAGATGGAGCAAATCCAATATTCACTTACTTAAAGCAACAAAAAGGCGGATTCATTACTGAAGACATTAAATGGAATTTCACAAAGTTTCTTATAGATCAGCAAGGTCGAACCAT